>CAZPSO010000005.1:0-26368 GCA_964588895.1 uncultured Tessaracoccus sp. | reverse complement strand
CCCGAGTGGCTGAGGGCGGCGGCCACCATAGCGCGGAACGGCTCGAAGGCCAGTTCCTCGAGCCGGTCCGGCCGCCAGGGGGGCTGTCCCCAGTCCTGGCCGGTCTGGTTGTACTGGTCCGGTGGCGCCCCGACGGTGACCCCCTCGGCGAACACGTCGCCCATCATCCAGGTCTCGGCGCCGTTGACGTTGACGCCGACGGCCAGGTCGCTGATCACACCGATCGCCATGCCTGCGCCCCTGGCCGACGCCTGGGCGTCAGCGAGCTGTGAGCCGGCAACCCACTGCAGCCAGGCGTGGAAACCCACCTGTTCGCTGTTGACCTCGGCGAATCGGCCCACGGCCGGCGACTCGGCGTCGAGGTACTCCTCGGGCCATTCGCGCCAGTTGGCGCCGAAACGCTCGCACAGCGCGTTCCAGGTGGCGAAGCTATGGAGCGCCTTGCCCTGGTGGCGACGGAAAGCGTCGAAGGCGATCTGCCGGATCGGGCGCCGGGGCTCCTGGTACACAGCGAACAGGGCTTCCCGCTTGGCCGCCCAGGTGAGGTCGCGGTCGAGCCGCTCGGGGTCGGCCGCCCGGCGCATTCGCTTGCGGAGCTTCTTCAGTTCGCTGCGTTCCTCGCGGTGCAGGCCGTGGAACTCCTCGATGGACTCGGGCCTGACGTAGATGGGGTTCAGGAACCGCCGGCTGGACGGCAGGTAGGGCGAGGGCTCCATGGGAGCCACTGGCTGGGCGGCGTGCAGGGGATTGATCAGCACGTAGTCGGCGGAGTGCTCGACCCCGGCCCAGGTCACCAGGTCCGACAGGTCCTGCAGGTCTCCCAGGCCCCACGAGCGTTTCGAGACCACGCTGTAGAGCTGGGCCGCGTACCCCCATACCCGTTTCCCGTGCATGGAACGGGGGAAGCCAACGTAGCGGGGGGTGACGATCAGCCGGGACGTGAACACCCCCTCGGAACCGGTCACGACAATGTCGTGGTAGCCCAACTCCAAATCATCGCCCAGCGAGAAGGTGGCCTCGCCGCGCATGCGGCCGTCCACCTCGCGGTCGGGGTTCCAGTTGTCCGCCTGCCGGGCACGCTGGGGGCGGCCGGATTCCATGCGCACTTCCACCTCCACCCGCTCGCCGGCGGGCAGGTGCACGTCGAAGGCCACCTCGGTGCCCTCCACCACCACGATGCAGGGCACGATCACCCGCCGCCAGGCGGCGGTCCTGATGGAGGCGAGGGCCTCCTCCCGGGCCTCGGGGGTGGAGGCGTCGATCCCCAGGGAGTGCAGCACGTGGGTGATGGTCTCCCCGGGGATCTCGACGTGGCGACCCTTCCAGTCCCAGAACTCGGTGGCGATGCCGTGGTGGCGTGCCAGTTGGAGGAGAGCCTCGGGAAGTACGGACACGTGGTCAACCTTTGAATCGCTCAGTGATGGAGGCCGACGAGAAACTCAGTTCTTCTTCAGCACGACTGTCTTGGCGATCATATCGTGCAGTGCCTGACGCTCCTGGTTGAACAGGGGCATGAGCCCGTTGATGAGGCCGACCAGAGGTATCACGAACAGGATGGGCGCGGAGACGCCACGGATGGCGGCCACGTTCCACGACGGGGGGTTGGCGGTGCGGTTGTCCCGCTCCGCCACGCGAAGACCCAACAGTCCCTGGCCCAGGGTGGCCCCGCGGGTACCGACCATGACGGTGCGGTAGATGATCCAGGCGATCACGCCAAGAATCGAGGTGGCGGTCTCCCCCGTATTGAAGACGGACAGCAGGATGCCCACGACGATGCCGATCAGGATGACGTCGATGATGTAGGCGAGCAGGCGCCAACCCCAAGCGGCGAGGCGCTCACCGCCCATGCCGGCGGCTCCGTACATGCCGGGCTGGCCGTAGCCCCCGGAGGGTTGGCCGTATCCGCCGCCGGGAGCGCCGTAGCCCGGCTGCGGGGCGTATCCGGGCTGCTGCTGGCCGTATCCGGGCTGCTGGGCGTACCCGGGCTGCTGTCCATAGCCGGCCTGCTGCGGGTCATAGCCGGGGGTGGCCTCGCCACCGGGCGGGCGTGTGTCGGTGCCCCAGTTGGATCCGTCCCAATAACGTTCGTTGCCGGAACCTGCGGGATCGGGGTACCAGCCAGCCTGCTGAGAGTTGCTATCCATGGCATCCAGCATGCCAGAAGACGGGGCTACCGCCGACCGGGCGTCGGTTCAGTTCTTCTTCAGCACCAGGGTCTTCGCGATGCGGTCATGCAGCGCCTGGCGCTGGGGGTTGCCCAATGGCCACAGGATGTTGACCAGGCCGAGGATGGGAACGTAACCCATCAGGAGGAATGCCGCGGTGCGGCCGAACGCACGGCCCATGGAAGGCACCGCCAGGCTCTGGTCGCCCTCGCGGATCACGCGCATGCCGAGCACCAGGTGACCGAGTGTGCCACCCTTCCAGCCCACCATGAGGCCCCGGTAAAGCAGCCACACCAGCAGCACGACAACGCTGGCGAGCAGCAGCGCCCGCACGAACTCCCCCGGGATCGGGTCACTGTAACCCTGGGCCAGGCGTGTCACCCACGAGATGTAAAGATCCCAGGTGTCCCCCATGATCCAGGTCTGGAGCAGGGTGAGGGGCAGGTAGAGGATGGCGGCGTCGATCAGGTAGGCGGCCACGCGCCACCACCATGCGGCGATCCGCATCGCCGGCTGCGGGAGGTACTGCTGCTGCTGCTGCTGGTAGAAGCCACCTGGTTGGGCGGCGCCTTGGTGCGGCCCGGGCTGCCCCTGCTGCGGGCTCGCCACCGGCTCCAGGGAACCGGTGGGCTGGACCGCGGGCGCGCGCCGGGTGGCCTGCGACCAGTTGGTGCCGTCCCAGAACCGTTCGTCGGCAGTGCCTGCGGGGTCGGGGTACCACCCGGTGGGTGGCAGGGAAGCGTTCATGGGCCCAAGCATGCCAGAGCGGTCCGTGCCCCAATTCTTCGCATGCGCCGTCATGTCCAACCGTATGGCGACCCATGGACAGAACAAGGGCAGGAGGTTACCCAGCAGGGGCGCCGGTAGGACACAATGGCAGGTGATGGAGATGATCGGGCGCTACAGGATCACCGGACGCGTCGGCGCCGGCTCCTTCGCGACCGTTTTTCGCGGGCTGGACACCACGCTCGAGGTGCCCGTGGCCGTGAAGGTGCTCGCCGACAACTGGTCCACCAACGACGACGTGCGTGCCCGGTTCCTGGCGGAGGCAAAGCTGCTGCGGCGTCTGTCCGACGAGCGGATCGTCCGCGTCTACGACATCGGCACGACGGAGCGTGGCCAGCCCTACTTCGTGATGGACCTGGCCGACGGCGGGTCGCTGGAGAACCTCCGCAAACAGTTGGTGGCGCCGGGCCTCGCCCTGCGCCTGTGCGCCGAGGCGGCGCGTGCACTGGACGTGCTGCACCGCAACCAGCTGGTGCACCGCGACGTCACCCCAGGCAACGTCCTGCTCGCCAACACCCCGAGCGGGGTGCGCGTGATGATGGCGGACCTCGGGGTGGCCAAGTCGTTGCTCGACGAGGGGCGGGACACGATGACCGCGGGCACCCCCGCCTACATGGCGCCAGAGCAGGCACGCTCCACCCAGCTCGACCAACGCTCCGACCTCTATTCGATGGGTGCGGTCACCCACGCCCTGCTGACGGGTCGCCCTCCATTCCCGGTGAAGAGCCTGCAGGAGTTGCTGAACCGCAATCCCGGCATCGGCCCCGCCCCGATCGCCGCCCAGATCGGTGCCCCGCCGATGCTCGACGAGGTCCTCGCGGCCACGCTGTCCCCGGACCCGAACCGTCGGCCCCAGACCGCCCTGCAACTGGCAGCGGCCCTGGACCGGCTCGCGGAGACGCTGCCCGGGGCCAACGAGTTCCAGCCCCGTTCGGGGCACTCGGCCCCGGCCCTGGGCCGCATGCCCGCGGCACCCTCCCCCACCCTGATCAGCGGGGGCCACTCATCGGCCGGTTCCCTGGGCCACGGCGGACAGACGCCCACCCGGATGCTGGAGAACTACATCGGCCGGGACCGGTACCGCCCCAAGCCTGCTCGGGACCGCAACACGACGTGGTGGTACGTGTGGATGGTGGCGGTGGCCATCCTGGTGCTGGGTCTGGCCATGTGGGGCACTGTCACGTTCCTGGTGTCCTAGCCAGTTACACTGGGGCGCATGAGTGAACTGGCTCCCGGCTCCCGGACCCTCGTCGACGAACGCACCCAGCAGCTCGAGGACGGCGACCACGAGCGGTTCTCGCACTACGTCCCCAAGAAGAAGCTGACGCAGGCCATGGTGACGGGCACCCCCGTCGTGGCTTTGTGCGGCAAGGTGTGGGTGCCCACGCGCGACCCGGAGAAGTTCCCCGTCTGCCCCGAGTGCAAGGAGATCTGGGCCTCGATGAAGTCGGGCGACAAGTAGGGTTATCCGGCTGACTCGTTGGCGAGGTGGCCGATGCGCCTGCTCGCCACCACACCCCACACCAGGGCCACCACCAGGGTGATGAACACCGCCGTGAAGCCGGCCTGCTGGTCCGAGATCCGCAGGAGCGCCGCGTAGAGCGCACCCACCAGGGCCACGAGCACGGCGTTGCCCAGGGATTCACCCACCTGCAGCGCGGAACTGTGGCGGCCCTGCTGCCACGGCTGCGACAGGCTCATCGTGGCCACGGCCGTGCTGGGCATCAGGATGCCCATCCCGAAGCCGGCGATGATCCACGCGAGCGCCCCGAGCACCAGCCAGACCGGGCCCCCGTCGGAGAGGATGAAGACGGTCACGGCTGCGACCCCGAGCGCATTGAGGGCCGTGCCCAGGGTGATCAGTTGGTCGCGGCGGAGGCGCACCCAGCTGCGGGACTGGATCCAGGATCCCACTGTCCAGCCGAGGCTGCCGATGGTCAGCGCCACCCCTGCCTGGAGCGCGGTGAGGCCGTGCAGGTCCTGGAGACCGAGGATCAGGAACCCCTCACCAGCGAAGAAGGCGCCAGCTCCCATCGCCCGGGTCATGTAGACCGGCCCCAGCCCGGAGCGGAAACTCCTGGCCGCGGGTGGCAGGAGTCGCGGGAGGCCAATCGCCACGAACACCAGGCCCGCGACCCCGGCCACGACGCTCACGCTCCCCAGTCCCTCACCGGCCAGTTGCAAACCCACGGGCCCCAGCGCGAGCAGGACGGCGCCAAGGATCGGGAAACGCCCCACCTCGTCGGTCCCCGGGGTGAGGCCCGCCTGCAGGGCCCGCAACGGGCGCACCACCAACAGGACCGCCACCAGCAACACGGGCAGCGTGGTGGCGAACACCAGACGCCACGAGATCTCCACCAGCGCGGCGGCGACCGGCGGACCGAGGAAGGCGGGCAGCAACCACATGTAGCTGAACCACGTCATCACCGCCGCGCGCTCGCGACCGGTGAACGCCAGGGCGATCACCACGAACAGGCTCAGGTTGAGCGATCCCGCCCCCAGCCCCTGCAGGACCCGGGCCAACAGCAGCACCCACACCGACGGGGCAAGCGCCGCCAGGACAAGCCCGGCGGTGAAGAGCACCACTCCGATGCTCGCCGGCGTCATGGGGCCCCGCTGGTCCGCCAGTCTGCCCGCCACCATGGTGGCCATCAGCATGCCCACCACGAACGTGGACATGGCCCACGCGAAGTACTGGTCAGCGTCGAAGGCGCGCATCACGCTCGGCAGCGCGGCCAGGATGCCCACCATCTGGAACGCGATGGCGAAGACACTGAGCAGGAGCCCGACGATCAGCGGGCGCCTGCTGGGAACCTCAGTAACGGTAGTGCTCGGACTTGAACGGCCCGGATGCGGGGACGCCAAGGTAGTCGGCCTGCTCGGGGGTCAGACGCGTGAGGCGCACGCCCAGTGCATCGAGGTGCAGCAGGGCCACCTCCTCGTCCAGGTGCTTGGGCAGCATGTGCACGCCCACCGGATACTCCTCCGGCTTCGTGAACAGTTCGATCTGGGCCAGCACCTGGTTGGTGAAGGAGTTGCTCATCACGAACGACGGGTGGCCGGTGGCGTTGCCGAGGTTCAGCAGTCGTCCCTCGCTCAGGATGATGATCGAGCGCCCGTCGGGGAAACTCCAGGTGTCCACCTGCGGCTTGATGGTGGTGCGGGTGACGTCGAGTTTCGCCAGGCCTGCCATGTCGATTTCGTTGTCGAAGTGTCCGATGTTGCCGACGATGGCCTGGTGTTTCATGCGCGAGATGTGCTCGGCGGTAATGACGTGGAGGTTGCCGGTGGCGGTGACGAAGATGTCCGCGGTCTCCACCACGTCCTCGAGCAGGGCCACCTGGTACCCGTCCATCGCGGCCTGGAGGGCGCAGATCGGGTCGATCTCGGTGACGATGACCCTGGCCCCCTGGCCCCGGAGGGACTCGGCACAGCCCTTGCCCACGTCGCCGTAGCCGCAAACCACGGCCACCTTTCCGCCGATCAGCACGTCGGTGGCGCGGTTGATGCCGTCGATCAGCGAGTGGCGGCAGCCGTACTTGTTGTCGAACTTCGACTTGGTGACGGAGTCATTGACGTTGATGGCGGGGAACCGCAGCCGTCCCGCGCGCTCCATCTCGTAGAGGCGGATCACCCCGGTGGTGGTCTCCTCCGTCACGCCCTGGATGCTCTCGGCGATGGCCACCCAGTCCACATGGCCGTGCATGTCCCGCAAGCGGGCCTTGATGATGCGCATCTCCTCAACGTCGGCCACGTCGTCGGCGGGCACCTCACCGGCCTCGAGCGCCGCCAGCCCCATGTTGACCATCAGCGTGGCGTCGCCGCCGTCGTCGAGAATCATGTTGGGCAACCCGCCGTCGGGCCACTGGAACAGCTGCGAGGTGCACCACCAGTACTCCTCCAGGGTCTCGCCCTTCCAGGCATAGACGGGAACCCCCCGGGGCTCGGCCGGGGTGCCGTTACCGACCACCACCGCGGCAGCGGCGTGGTCCTGGGTGGAGAAAATGTTGCAGGACACCCAGCGCACCTGGGCGCCCAGCGCCACGAGGGTCTCGATCAGCACGGCGGTCTGCACAGTCATGTGAATGCTGCCGGCGATCCGGGCGCCCTTGAGCGGCTGCGTCCCACGGTAGCGTTCGCGCATGGCCATCAGGCCGGGCATCTCGTGCTCGGCGAGGTTGATTTCCCTGCGTCCGAAGTCGGCCAGTTCGAGGTCAGCTACGCGGTAGTCCATGGCAGCCAACCCTATAGCCTGCCGGGCTAGTCGCCACCACTGCGCATCGCCGCCAGATGGGTCAGGGCCAGATGGTAACCATTGATCCCCAGACCGGCGATGACGCCGGTGCTGTAGCGGGAAGTGACCAACTGGGAGCGGAACTCCTCCCGGGCGTGCACGTTGCTGATGTGCACCTCGATGACCAACCCCACCTGGGCCACGGCATCAGCCACTGCCACGGAATAGTGCGACCACGCCGCGGCGTTCAGGATCACGGGGATGTCGTGGTCGGCAGCCTCGTGCAGCCACTCGACCATGGTCCCCTCATGGTCGCTCTGACGCACTTCGACGTCGAGCGCCAGCCGGTTGCCCATGTCCACCAGCTGCTCCACGAGCTGGGCGTGGGTGGTGTGCCCGTAGGTCTCGGGCTCGCGTTTGCCCAGTCGTCCCAGATTGGGGCCGTTGAGCACCAGGACCTTCGTCACAGTTCCTCCCCGGAGCTCCCGTTGCCGATGCCCAGGTAGGCCGCGGCGTAGCGGCCGTGCTGCAGCAGCGTCACGTAGCGTTCGAGGTCGGAGTTGGCCAGCTCGGGCTCCCCGGAGGAGATGCGGCACACCCGCACCCCCACCGCCTCGGCCAGGGACAGCAGGTGCCTGGGCTCATGCGCCATCCGGTCCGGCGCATTCTCCTCATCCAGCATCAGCAGCACGGGCCGCGTCTCGTCCTCGGACTCGAAGGGGTCACTGAACAGGTCCACCGGTTCCACCGCACGCAGCAGGGGGTCGAGCTCATCAGCATCGGCGGCCAGCGCGAGGCGGCCGCTGGCGCGGCGCAGGGCCTCGGCGATCCGGCGGGAGGCGCGCTGGGCCAGGACGGTGCCACCCCAGATCAGGGGAAGTTTCTCCGCCAGGCCGATCGCGAGTTCCTTGGCCGGATTGGAGGCCAGGTCACGGTGCGGGGAGCAGCTCTCCGCCACCAGATCGGCGGCGTCGGCCACCGATTCGGCGTGCACCTCCGGTCCGAGTCCGGCGTTGCCCAACCGGGCCAGCACGGCCACAGCGGCCGCAACGGGGTCATCCCCCTCCGCCGGGATGGAGGTGGTGGAGTGCGAGGAGGCCGCCGCGGTCAGGGCCGAGGTCTCCGGGGCTGCCACGATGATGGTGGCACCGCGTCGGGCAGCCTCCGCCGCACATTGCAGCTGCCACCTCGGGGCATCACGGCCCCCGATCAGCACCACGAGATCCAGCGCTCCCACCCATGCGGGCAGCGAAGGCCCGGGCCACGCCATGAACGGCACGGGGCACACCGGCTCCAGCACCGCGCGCACCAGACGGGCCTCAGAGCCCATCACCAGCACCCCGCGAGGCTTGTCGACGTCTCCGGGGCCCACCGCCTCCTGCAGGGCGGCGTGACGGATGCGGGACCCCGCGCTGGCCAGCCAACGCAGGGAGCTGTCCTCGAACAGGCGGGGCGCATCCAGCCGGGAATCGTCGAAAGGCATGCGCGTCATTGGGTGCTGCGCGCCTGGTCGATCAGCAGGACGGGTATGCCGTCGCGAATGGGATAGGCGAGCCCGCAGGCCGACGACAGGCACACCAGCTCCAGCTGGTCGTAGTCGACGGCGAACTTCGAGTGGCACGCTGGGCAGGCAGCGATGGAAAGGAACTCGGGGCTCAGCTCCACGTTTTCGGACATTGGACCTCCTGATGTATGGGGAATCTACCGCGCCTGCGTGGCCTCGACCAGTGCGAGCACCTCGTCGCGCAGCGCGGCCATGGTGGCCTGTTCCCGGGCCTCGACGTTGAGCCGCAACAGGGGCTCGGTGTTGCTGGGCCGCAGGTTCAGCCACCAGCCCTCGGCATCGTTGAGTACGGTGAGGCCGTCAGTTTGCACCAGCTCGCCCCGTGACGCGAACGCTTCTGCAACGGCGTCCTGGCAGGCTTGGGCGTCGCTGACGGTGGAGTTGAGTTCACCCGAGCGAACATAGGTGTCGAACCGGGCAGCCAGCTCCGAGAGCGGCTTGCCGGAGCGGCGCACCATCTCGATCACATGGAGGGCGGCGAGCATTCCGGTGTCGGCGAACCAGAAGTCCCGGAAGTAGTAGTGGGCGGAGTGTTCACCGCCGAAGATGGCGTTGCTCTGGCTCATGACGGCCTTGACGTAGGTGTGTCCCACCCGGGAGACGCGCACCTGGCCCCGGGACTCGACTGCCTCCCTGACCCCCCAGGAGGTGATGGAGTTCACCACGATGGTGGCGCCCGGCTCCTTCTCCAGCTCTGCCAGCGCGATCAGCGCGGTGATCACGGAGGGATCGACCACCTCCCCGGTCTCGTCGATGACGAAACAGCGGTCGGCGTCGCCGTCGAAGACCAGGCCGAGGTCTGCGTCGTTGTCGCGGACGGCTTCCTGCGCGTCCACGAGGTTGGCCGGCTCCAGGGGGTTGGCGGGGTGGTTGGGGAAGTTGCCGTCAAGGTCCATGTAGAGGCCGACCACGTCGAGCCCGCGCCCGGCCAGCGCCGCGATGCCGGTGTGTCCGGCCATCCCGTTGCCGGCGTCGATCACCACGGTCAGCCCGGGGCCCTCGCTGGCGGGGACGAGTTCGTGCAGCCTGTCGGCATAGCCCCCCAGCAGGTCCACCTCGCGGTACCGGCCGTCACCGTGCCCGAACCCGACCACCTGGGCCCGGTCGCGGATGCGCTCCATGAAGTCCGGCGGGACGGGCCGGGCATCGGACAGGCAGAACTTGATGCCGTTGTACTCGGCAGGGTTGTGACTGGCAGTGAACTGGACGCCGGGCAGTCCCAGGTGGCCGGATGCGAACCAGAGTTGGTCCGTGGCGGACAATCCGATGTCAATCATGTGGGCGCCTGCACGGCGCGCACCCTCCGCGAAGGCCAGGGACAACTCCCGGCCCAGGTGGCGCATGTCGCGCCCCATCACGAATTCACGGTCCTGCAGTTCCAGGAGCTCAACGAAGGCGGCGCCCAGGCGGCGCGCCCCGTCGAGGTTCCACTGCGGGTGATCGCCCACGACGATGCCACGGATGTCGTTGGCCTTGAAGATGTCGGGTTCCAGCACGCCCCCAGCTTAGTGGTGCGGCCTCACTCCTGGCTGGAGACCAGCCGGAGATGTCCCACCTGGCGCAACGGGGCGGGTTCGATGGGCTCGGGCGCCGTTGCATCCGGCTCTGGCTCGTCGTGGCGCAACCCGATGGCGCGCACCGCGTCGGCCAGTGCCAGCAGGTCGTCCGAGGCGGGCTCCTCGGCCGGTTTGCCGGTGATGGGAAGCCGGATGACCTCCCACCCCTGCGGCGCGCTGGTGCGCTCGGTGTGGGTGGCGCACAGGTCATAGTTGCCCGGCTCGCTGGACAGCGCAAGGGGGCCGAGCACGGCAGTGGAATCGGCGTAGACATAGGTCAACGTCGCCACCGCGGGCATCAGGCAGGCAGTCCTCGTACAGCGTCGCACGGGAAAGACCATAACCCCATCACGACTAGAGTGGTGGCATGCCACGCAGCAGGGACCGACATGGGCGGGGAATTCGCGGGCCGCTGGCGCTGCCGCACCAGTGGTCGGACGTCGCGGTTCCCCTGCAGCGCCCCAACCGGACGAACTTCTTCAACGACTGCGTCACCGGTTCGCTCGAGGCCATCACCGCCCACAACCCGAGCGTGCTGGACCAGGTGGTGGTGGGCGTGGAGGAGGTCCCCCACCTGGCCACCGACTGGACCGGGGATCGGGTCCCGATGTCCGCCGCCGTGGAGCCGACGCTCACCAAACCGGCCCAGATCGTGGTCTACCAACGTCCCCTGGAACGGCGCGCAGCCAGCCGCTCCCACCTGCGCGAGATCGTCCACCACACCATCGTCGAGCAGCTGAGCGCGCTCACCGGCATCAGCATCACCGAGATCGCCGGTGAGGACGGACGGGACTGGGACTGAGCCCACTACCGCAGCGCGGGATCCAACTGGGCTGCGATGGGATCGGCGGCCAACTCCCCGGACGGCTGCAAGCCCACGATGAAGACGCCCTGATCGCCCGAGTGCACCACGGCGCCAAAGAGATCCACCTCGGAAAGCACCGTGGTCACGGCGGGCTCGGCGGTCAGCTCCAGGGTCATGGTGGTACCCGCGGGAATCGTGTACGACTGGTTGCCCACCCGCACCGGCGCATCCCCCGACGACGGGTTGCTCAGCTGGAGGGTGCCGCCCCCCGGTCCGTGGGCTGCCAGCTGACTGCCCGCCATCAGTGGCCCGGCGAAGCCCTGGTCGGCTCCGGAGTCGACCACCAGGCCCGCGGCGACGTCACCGTCGGCCTGCACCTCCAGGGCCGAGGCCTCCCCGGCCAGCGACGGCCCGAGGTCCACCGCGAGCGTGCTGCGCGGCGCGAGGCTGAGCTCCTGACCCCCTTCCGGGGTGTAGCTCGACACCGCGCCGAACGCAGTGATGGAGGCGCTCAGCCGCACGTCGGTGGGGTTGGCCAGCAGCACCTGGACCCGGGTGGCTCCGGCCGGGATGCCGCCCAGGTGGTGGCGGGTGCCCGGCGTGGAGGCCGTCATGGAGTCCAGGACGGCACCGGTGGCGGTACGGGCCGCCAGCGTGGCCCGCCCGCGAGACGTGGATACCTCCACAGCGAGGGGACCCTCCCCGGGTGCCAGGACCGACAACGCGACCGGGCGGCTGGCCCCGGGGGCCACGGTGATTCCCCGGGATCCGAGTGAGCTGATCTCGCCGCCGGTGCCGAACAGACCCAGGTCCACGGATGCGTCGGAGGGGTCGGAGTTGACCACCAACACGTCGGTTTGCGCGGTGGAGCCGACCAGCAGGATGCCTTCCGAGACGGCCGGACTACATGGAGTCCAGGACGCCACCCCCTCGGCGGCAGTGTGGGTGCCCCCCACCACCGCCCGCGTGGACGTGGCCACGATCGGTTCCTCCTGGCCCTGGAGCACCGTCGCCACCCCCGCGGGCTGGGAGTCTCCTCCCAGTTCCACCAGGGCCTCGGCGCCGTCGACGTAGACGTCCCCGGCCTGGTCGTGGCCCAGGCATACCACCTTGGTGTCCACGGGCGGCGTCACGTACGTGGCCCGCGGCAGGGCGGCGGGGGAAAGTGCAGTGATGCCCGCCACTGCGGCTGTCACCGCCGCGAAGACGATCACGAGTTCGAGGACGCGTCGCATGTCACAAGCCCCTTCGCGCGGCGATGCGGCCGCCCAGCGTCGGGAGCGCGAGGCCCACCAGGACCACCAGGACCGCAGTCTGTCCCACCACCGAGCGCCACGCCCGGGCCAGGCCCACCTCGAGGGCGCCACCCACCCCGGCCGGTACCTCGAACGTGACCGGCGGGCGGGTCGGGTCCATCCGCAGGTCCACGCCGCCCACCCTGGCCTGCCAGCGTTCGTCGGGCTGCTCGGAGACCACGAGATGGCGGACGTCGCCCGCGGGTGCGATCCGCGCGTCGGCAAGGTGCGCCCGGCCCTCGTCATCCACCAACTGGAAGCGCGACACGGTGCCGTCCACGGCCCACATCACGGTTGTCTCGTCCACGGAGGCCCTCGTCAGACCGGACACGTTGCCCAGCGCGGCCAGCCGTTCCGCCCCGAAACCGCGGGACCACACGTGGCCGATGCCGAGGCGGGCGAGCCGCTGTGACAGGTCTTCGGGGGGCTGGCCCCCGGCGAACGCCTGCACCAGGCCAGCCAGTTCCTCGGCGTGCGTCCCGGCGGGAGCCCGTTCGCCTGTGCCCCACCGGGGCTGCCGGGCGTCCGCCACGTTCCAGGAAAGACTGGAAGCATCCGTTCGGTCGATCAGCAGGACCCGCGTTTGGCGGGGTGAGTCCATGACGTCGTGCACATAGTTGGGCACCAACGACGGGGATTTCGAGACCGGGCCGGCGAAACCGGTCCAGGACCAGGTCGCCACCGCCAACAAGGCGACGAGGCCAAGTGCCAGTGCCACCCAGCCGGAGCCTCGCCAGGCACCGCCGGCTCGCACCACCACGATGGGTGCGAGCAGGCCTGCCACCACCATCAGGGCCCACGCCGACAGCAGTGTGCGGGCCTGGCCGCCCGGCACCTCCACCACCAGCCGGGACAGGACCACCCCGAGCAGCAGCGGGACCGCGATCCCCGCCAGCACCAGTCGGCGGGTGCGGGCCACCTCGATGCGCAGGATGTGGACGGCGCTGATGAGCGCCAGCGCACCGAAGAAGACCACGTTGGGGGCCAGCGGCAGTCCCGACGGCAGGATCCTGCCCGCCAGGACGGCGATCCCGGCAGGGGGGTAGGCCGGCCAGGCCAAGGGGTCCGCGCCGGTCAGCAGACGGCCCGGCCAACGCCACAGCGTGGGAAGCCAGGGTGCCAAGAACAGCCATCCCGCCGCCACGATGATCGCGGCATCAAGGACATGGCGCCGGCGCACGAGGCTCCACACGAGCGCCCCCAGCGTGACCAACACCAGCAGGAACGGCCACATCGAGACCAGGATGACCAGCCAGAGGGCCGCGATGGCCGGGGAGCGGAGACGTTCCGCACCCGCCGAGCGGTCGTGGGCCATCCGGTGCAGTGCGCGAAGCCACAGCGGAGCGACGATGGCGAGCACCAGGCCCGTGAGGTCGCCGGCGGTTACGAGTCCGAGCAGGATCACCGCTGCGCCCCAGGCGCCAGCGATACCCGCGGCACTCCCCAGCGGCACGCCCAGGCGCCGCAGCAGCAGGTGGGCGCATAGCGCCGCCAGTAGCGGGCCAAGCACCAGCAGCACGAGGGTGAGCCACTCGCCCCGGCCGGCCGTGAGGGTGGAGAACAGGGCCGCCATCCCCAGCCACGGGGCATTGGCCCCGCCCATGCCCACCGTCGGCTCCAGGTAAGCCTCCCAGGCCCTCGTGAGGGAAGCGGGGGCAGGCAGGACACCCCCGCCGGCGATCGTCCCATCCCCCAGGAACGCACGGGCCGAGGCGAGACCCCCCAGCAGGAAGGTCACCAACAGCAACAACAGCGGGGAGACCGGGTGGGCGGGCTTGGTCTGGGAGCCGGCGAAGTCATCGCCCGTCAGTTCGTCCAGGCTGGTGTGGGTCTCGCCGCCGGCGAGCTCTCGGTAGCGTTGCGCCACCCAGTTGCCCACGGCATCGCCGAGGGCCCGGACCCCCCATCCGCGACCGGGGCGCAGGTGCCTGACATTTGCGTCACCCGCGGGACGTTCCGCCAGGGACCGGATTTCCTGGGTGGACGACAAGAAACGCTGCAGGGCCCGCAACTCGGCGCCGGCGGTGCGGGGCGACTTGCCCAGCAGGAAACCGAGGGATCGCCCGAGACTGCCCGCGACCAGCCGCGCCGTGCTGGTGGGATCGGGGCCGCGGGCTGCCACCAGCCGCAGCGCGGTCAGCCGGTCCATCTCATGGGGTCCGCGGAGCAGGGCGCCGTCGCGTTCGTTCATGCGGCCGGCTTGGCGATGCATGATGGCCGCCGCGGGCCAGGTGCTGACCTTGTGGCCGGCCTGGTTGGCGCGCCATCCGAAATCCACGCCGTCGTGGTGCAGCGGCAGCTCCGGCGAGAGCCCGCCCAGCTCGCGCCACACGTCGCCGGAGACGAGCATGCCGGCGGTGGAGCCACCGAGGGTGTCGGCCACCGGGTTCTGGCGCTGGTCGATGTCGCCCTCCTCCACCGTGAGGACACGCCGGCCCGACGAGGTGACGGTCTGGCCGATCTCGGCCAGCGCGTCGGGATAGTTGCGGCGCGGAGGCTGGAGCAGCTTGGGATAGAGCACGCTGGCGCCGGTGGCGTCGACGCCGGCCAGCAACGCGCCCAGCGCGTCCGGACGGGGGGAGCAATCGTCGTGCAACAGCCACAGCCAGGCTGCTTCCGCGTGACCCAGGGCTTCTTCCACGGCCCGGCCGAAGCCCCACTCCCGGGAGCCGTCCACCAACTCGTCAATGATCCCCTCGCCCTGGGCCTGCTCGAGCTGGGCCCGGGTGGCATCGCTGGACCCGTTGTCCACGGCGACGAGCCGACCAGGCCGGGGGTCCAGCTGCGCGAGTGCCTGCAGGTGGCCGGCGAGCCATTCCTCGGCGTTGTGTGCGACGAGGACGCACGTCACGTGGCGGGCGTCCTGCGACGGGGCTGCGGGGTCGGCTTCGGCTTCCTCGAGCCATCCCCACAAGTTAGCGGGGTCCTTCGACTCCTGCATCTGCCCCTCCTGTATCGCCGAACCAGTCGACGATAGCTCAGTTGGGCGCGAAACGCGTCAAACGGCCGCCTTCTTCAGCTTCCTGCGCTCCCGCTCGGACAGCCCGCCCCAGATACCGAATCGCTCGTCGTGTGCCAGCGCGTACTCCAGGCACTCCGCCTTGACGGTGCAGCCCTCGCACACTCGCTTGGCCTCACGGGTTGAGCCGCCTTTCTCGGGAAAGAAAGCCTCGGGGTCGGTCTGCGCGCACAGAGCTTCTTCCTGCCACGCAAATGCGCCCTCGTCCTCGCCGACGATTGCCCAGACGTCATCCATGCCGCCTCCCTTCTTCCCTCGAATTACACACGTGTAACTCACATTCGTCAAGGAGAAGGCCGGAATCGACAGGTGTGACGGGCCGCTACCGCCGGTGGCGCGGCCGGATCAGTGTGCCATTGGGGTCGTCCTCCACTGCCCGGGGCCAGGGTGTCGAGGACCGCCGCCACTGGTAGGGGTGGAAGGCCGACGGGGTGGGTCTCGCCAGGGGCCGGGCGGGGATCGGTCTCATGGTGGTCCCGGTGCGCTGGGGGGCTGGCGATGCGGCGCGGATCGGTCGCACCAGCTCCATGCAGGCCCACACGGCGAGCGCCAGCCCCAGGGCCGCCGACGTGAAGACGGCCATCCCCACCGAGGTGTCGGCGAGGCGGCCCGGGATGATGCCCTTCATGAACCCGGTGACGTCGGGTTCGGCCGTGACCAGGGCACCGGTCACGCCCAACCGGACCCCGGCGAAGGCGACGGCGCACACGGCCACCACGGCGCGCAGGACGCGCCCGGGCGGCGCCAGGGTGGACAGGATGACCGCCAGGGTCAGCGTGACGAACGAGCCGGGCAGGTTCAGCCCGGCCAGCGCCGCGGGGGAATCCTGATCGCGAAGGACCGCGACGGTGACCACCAGCTCCACCACGGCCGCCGCGAGGAGCACCATGACCATGGCGGCCCTGAGGGCGGAGAAGATGGCTGACCTGGACTGCACGGGCGTCCTTCCTGCGATTGCTCGTCAGGAGAAGTCTGCACCATGGGAGGTTCGCACCAGCTCAACGAGTTCCTTGACCCGCTCCGTGTCCGACAACGATGCCGCCAGGGTGGCGCCGGGCGTCACCACAACCAGTACGTCCTGCAGACCGAGTGTCGCCACCACGTGCTCAGCACGGCTGGCATTGACGACGATGCAGCCACGACTGTCCATGACGACGGTGCGGCCATCGGTGCGGTTGCCGTGTTCGTCGGCCAGGAACTCCTCGGCCAGGGAGACGTAGCCCCCCACATCGCGCCACTCCACGTCGAGGCCGACCGCGAAGATGTTGCCGTCCGACTGGCCGTTCGAGACCGGTTCCATCACCCCGAAGTCCACGGAGAGCCGCGGCAGCGAGGGAAACGCCTCGTCGAGCCGGGCCGGGTCTCTCGCGATGGTGGTGACGGTGGCGGCCATGTCGGGCAGCAAGGCATGCAGCTGTCCGAGGAAGACGTCGCAGCGCCACACGAACATGCCGGCGTTCCACCAGTACTCGCCGCTGGCGAGGTACTGCTCGGCGAGGTGGCGTGGTGGTTTCTCCTTGAATTCCAGCACCCGGTTCACCCCCGGCGCCACGGTCTCGGCGCGATGCAGGTATCCATAGCCGGTGTGCGCGGTGGTGGGTACCACCCCCAGTGTCACCAGCGCACGGTCCTCCTGCTCGGCCACCTCGAACGCCAGCCGCAGGCTCTCCCGGAACTCGGCGGACGGGCGGATGATCTGGTCGGCCGTGACCATGGCCACCACCGCCTCCGGGTCGCGCTCGGCGAGGACGGCAGTCGACCAGGCCACTGCCCCCAGCGAGTCCCTCCCGACGGGTTCGCCGAGGATGTTGGCGGCCGGGAGCTCCGGCAACTGTTTGGCCACGACGTCGGCGTAGGCCCGGTTGGTGCAGGTCAGGATCCGTTCGTTCGGCACCAGCCCTTCCAGTCGCTCGTACGCCAGGCGCAGCAACGACTTGCCGTGGAAGATCTCCAGCAACTGCTTGGGGGTGCCGTGTCGGGACAGGGGCCACAACCTTGTGCCCGATCCCCCGGCGAGGATGACTACGTATCGCATGGCGACAACCGTAGCCGCCTAGGCTGTCGTCATGGTGATGATCTCCCGACTCCAGCAGCGCCTGACCCGCGACGGCGCCCGGCCCTTGTTCATCCACTACGACGGCGAGACCCGCATAGAGCTGTCGGGCACCACCTTCGCGAACTGGGTGGACAAGACCGCCAACCTGCTGGAGAACCTGGGGGTCGAACCCGGAGAGGTGGTGAGCGTGCCCCTGGCCACCACGCACCCGGGCCACTGGGTGACGTCGGTGTGGGTGGCCGCCTGCTGGCAGCGGGGCTGCCGGGTGGTTCCCGGGGCGGATGCGGACGCGGAACTCACGGTCGTCGGCCCGGAGGGCCGCGTCCGGGGGCAAACCGTGGCCTGCTCACTCCACCCGCTGGGTCGCGGTTTCGACTCGCCCCCCGAGGGCTGCATCGACTACGTGGAAGTGCTGGGCGAACCCGACGTGCACCTTGCGGTGGAGCCGGAGCCCGGGCTTCAGGCCTGGCCGCACGTGACGTTCAGCGACCTGGCGCAGGTTCCCCCGCGCACCGGCACCGCGCTGTTCGTGGATCCAGCGCCGGGGTTCGAAACAGTGGCGGAGCTGCTGGTGGCCCCCATCCTGGGGGGCGGTGCCACCGTGGTGGCCACCGGCGTCTCAGACGTCGCCCGCATCCGGGCCCAGGAACGCCTCTGAGGCCACCGGCGCCTGCCGGGCGTTCAGGAGGCGGTCCACCCAGGCCAGGTGCCGCACGGATTGCCTGGTGCGGCCCCACACGCTGTGCAGTTCGAACGCCCCCTTGACCACGACGATCAGGGTCAGGGCCGCCGCGCCGACGACGTGTTCCACCATCGGCTCGATGCCCCCGACGTAGGGCGGGAGCCGGAAGAGCTGGTCACCCGGATAGGGCAGTTCGAAGGGGAAGCGGGACATCAGGAACACGATCACGGGCAGGCCCGAGACCATGATGCCGAGCACGATGGCGGCGCCCCGCACCCAGCCCCTGTGCAGCACCACCGACGGCGCGACCGGAAGGGCCACCAGGTGCACGACCAGCTCCGCGGCGTAACGCAGCAGCAGGGCCACCAATGGCCATCCCAGGAGGGCAAGGGCCAACTGGATCCCCACCATCCAGCTGTAGTAGGCGGCGAAGGCCGTCGAGGCAGCAAGCGCCGCGACCAGAGCCAGGGCCTGCACGAAGCCCACGACGACCGCCAGCCCCTCGCTCGAGGCCCTCATCCCGCTGCGGAGCAGTTCCGCGAACGTGCACGAGGCGATGAGGACGCCCTCGGCGACCAGGAGTACATAGATGTTCCCGGGCGGCCATTCCCAGTGCCACAGCCCCACCATCAGCAACGCGTTGTAGGCGATGATGGCGAGGACGATGATCCAGTGGTGGCGCATGGTGGACAGGCTAGCTAGCCGTAAGCTTCGGAGGTGTCGTCGAGGACGTCTTCGGGAAGTCCCCGGAGGAATCCGAGTCCCCAGCAGATGTGCATGATGGCCAGCACCAGGGGCAGCCGCAACCTGGCCGCGGGGCCCAGTCCCCGGACGGTGGTGGTGGCGGTGGCCAGGAAGCACAGGTAGGTCACGGGCGCGATGAAGAGGGTCTGCAGCAGCCGGTTGCCCGTCGCAAGGCCGAGGACGCCGCCGCCCAGCCCGGCACCCAGGCCGACGACGGCCGTGGGTGGTGCCAGGTAGCGCAGGCTGGCGGTGTGGGGGTTGCGACGGATCACTTCCCGGCGCCACTGGCCGGTGTGGAAGAACTGGCGCACCAGGTCGCGCACGCCGGAGCGGGGGCGGTAGGTGACGCGCATCCGCGGGGTGAACCACACGAGCTGTCCCGCCTGGCGCAGCCGCAGGTTGAGTTCCCAGTCCTGGGCCCGGTGCATGGTCTCGTCGAAGCCGCCCACCGCCTCCAGGGCTTCACGCCGGAAGGCGCCGAGGAAGACGGTGGTGGCGGGGCCCTCGGGAGTGTCGGCCAGGTGGAACCCTCCCCCACCGAGCCCCCATCGGGAGTTGTAGGCAGCCGCCACGGCCTGCTCGAAGGGTGTTGTGCCCTGTGCGTCCATCAGGCCGCCCACGTTGGCGGCACCAGTCTCCTCCAGCGTCCTCACCGCACTCTCGAGGTAGCCGTCGCACAGCTCGCCGTGGCCGTCGACGCGCACGATGATGTCGTGGCTGGCTTCGCGCACGGCGATGTTGAGCGCGGCCGGCGTCCGGCCGGAGGGATTGTCCACCACCCGGATCCGCGAGTCCGCAACGGCGAGCCGGTCGGCCACCGCGTGCGTCTCGTCGTGGCTCGGCCCGATGCTGAGCACGATCTCCAGGTCGCCGGGATAGTCCTGGTCCACCACGCGCTGCACGGCGGCCGCAAGGTGCCGCTCCTCGTTGCGGATAGGCATCACGACGCTGACGCCGGGGTGGGTGCTCACACGCTCGAGACTAACCAACGCTGCAGACATCCACCAGTTCGGGATTGCCGCCGTACTCGTCGCTGACCTCGGTCCCTGCGGGTCCGTCCGGCTCCGCCGCGGAACGGCTCGGGCTGGGCGATGGCGTCGGCTCCGGGGTGGCGCTCACGGGGGTAGTGGCACCCGACGGCGCGGGTTGGGCCTCAGCGCCGGTGTCCCCGGCGGGTGGGGCCTGGGGTGCCTGCGGCTCATCGAGCGCCTGCGACTGTGCGATGGTGGTGGCCACGTGCTCACGGATCATGTCGAAGTCGGGGTCCGCGGCCACGACCATCGGGGGGATGAAGTTCACGGACTGCAGCGGCAGGTCCTTGGCCTTCAACGCCAGGTCCACGAGGTCCGCGACGTGACCCGTGCCGATGTCGGTGCTCACGATGTTGGCACCGGCGCGCGAGAGGTCGACGAACTTGGTGGCGACGTTGAGCGGGTCGAGTTGCTGGGCCATGGCGTTCATCACGCACTTCTGCCGCACCATCCGTTCGTAGTCGCTGGAACCGTGGCGGGAGCGTGCCAGCCAGAGCGCCTCGTAGCCATCCAGGTGCAGGTTCTCACCGGGGCCGATGTGGCCGGTCACGGGGTGGGTCACACCGCCGATCGGAACCGCCTTGTGCACGTTGACCTGGATGCCCCCCATGGCGTCCACCAGGTCGGTGAACCCGGCCATGTCCACCATCACGTAGTAGTTGATGGACAACTCCAGGGTGTGGGAAATGGCCTCCTTCATGGCCTGCATCCCGGGGTCCTCGACGTCGTCGCCATACCTGTCGGCGTTGATGTGCCCGAGGGTGTAGATGCCGTTGAGCATGCACTCGCCGTCGCTGCAGCGGTACCCGCGGGGATAGAGCTCCCGCAGGGGGGAGCTCGTGGGGAACTGCACCCGTTGCAGGTTGCGGGGCAGGCCGAACAGGACGGTGCGCCCGGTCTCCTCGTCGATGGATGCCACGTTGATGGAGTCGGGACGCAGGCCGTCCCGGCCGTCGGCGGCGTCGACGCCCAGCAGGAGCACGTTGTAGCGGCCACGCTCATCCGGCTCGTCGTCTCCCCCACCCTCGAAGACCTGGGCGCCGATGTCCACGGCCGTGAACGCGTTGGCCACCACCGAGGTGCCCAGGCCCGCCGCCACCACCAGCGAGAGGGACGCGACGGTCAGGCCGAGCCGCATGAGCCGGCGCAGCTGCGGGGGACGGCCGAGGCGCCACGCATCCAGCAGCAGCAGCGCCCAGGCACCGAAGATCACCCATGCGGCGTTCCGCAGGGTGGCGGCCACCCGGTCGGTGAGGAGCAGTTCGACGGTGGCCCCGCGGAAGAAGACGAGCCCAAGCCCGGTGATCACCAGGCCCAGGATCAGCAGGGCCCAGGTACGCAGGGCCCACTTGCCCAGGGCACGGTTGCCGGCCACCAACTGGGCGCTGCCGGGGGCCACGGCGCTGAAGATGAGCAATCCAACGGCACGGCGGCTGCGCACACGCGCGAGGGCGTCAGCTTGTGTCACGAGGTTCTCCTTGGGGAAGGTTCGCGTTCCAGCCTGCCTTGCCCACCCGGCCCGTCGCCGCAGGCGCGCCGGGCGAACCATGAGGTTGGCATGGGTAGAGTTGGTGCGACTCAGGAGGGCCATGAACCAGGATCGGCGCGACCCGGACTACGACTGGCTGTACAGCCAGCAGCGTGCAGATGATGAGCACACGCGCATCTTCACGCCCGAGGAACAGGCCCGCCTCAACGCCGCGGCCCAGCCACAACCGGAGCCCCACACCGAGCCACAGCCGCAGCCGTTCGCCCCGGCCGCCACCCCACCCGCGCCCGCCCCACGCCCGCGGTCACGCCGCAGCAGGCGGCGCCGGCGTCCCGTGCGCCGTTTCCTTGGCACGCTCATCCTGGTCTGGGTGCTGTTCCTGGTGGGGGTGCCGATCTTCGCGTGGACAACGGGCACCACGGTGGATGCCATGCCCACCGGTCAGCGACCCGCGGGCCAGCCCGGCACCGCTGTCCTGCTGGTGGGCTCCGACGGCCGGGACACCCTGACCCCGGAACAGCGCGCCGAGCTGGGCACCGGCTCCCCGCAGGGGGCCCGCTCGGACACCATGATGATCCTGTACTCGCCGCCGAGCGGGCGTTCCGTGATGATGTCCTTGCCGCGCGACTCGTACGTGAGCATCCCTGGGCACGGGGACAACAAGCTCAACGCCGCCTTTGCCCTCGGGGGTCCCGAACTACTGGTCGAGACCGTGGAGGTGAACACCGGCGTTCGCATCGACGGCTACCTCGAGGTCGGGTTTCTGGGTGTGGTGAGGGCCGTCGACGCCGTCGGGGGAATCGAGGTCTGCCTGGAGGGTCCCATCCAGGACCGCGACTCCCACCTGGACCTGCAGGCCGGCTGCCAGACCTTCGACGGCGTCACCGCCCTGAACTACGCCCGGATGCGCAAAGCGGATCCCCGGGGCGACCTGGGCCGGGTGGAACGCCAGCGCGAGGTGATCGGCAAGGTGATGAACGAGGTCATCAGCCCCTGGACCTTCATCAACCCCGTGCGCTACTGGAACCTCAACATGGCCGCGCGCTCCTCGCTGGCCCGCAGCCCGGGCTTCGGCCCGGGCGCCATCTGGTCCGCGGGGTCGGCCTTCGTGGGCGCGGCATTCGGCAACGGCATCAGCGTCACGGTCCCCGTCTCGGGCACCCCCACCATCGGGGGGCAGTCGGTGGTGATCTGGGACGAGGCAGCCAGCCGGGAGATGTTCCAGGCCATCATCGACGGCAACACCGAGCCCCTGGAGCAGTTCGAGCGCTAGCGAAGCCAGGGGGTTGCTGCCCGAACCGCGTCGCCCTTGGCGCGGGCCTTGTCCCGCAGGTCCGCCTGGAACGCGACCATCCGATCCAGCAGGACGGGATCACCGCTGGCCAGGATCCGCACGGCCAACAGCCCCGCGTTGCGGGCGTTTCCCACCCCCACCGTGGCCACGGGGACACCGGCGGGCATCTGGACGATGGACAGCAGCGAATCCATGCCGTCCAGGTGCTTCAGCGCCACCGGGACACCGATGACGGGCAGTGGACTCAGCGAGGCCAACATCCCCGGCAGGTGGGCGGCCCCTCCGGCGCCGGCGATGATCACCTCGATCCCGCGCCCGTGGGCCCCACGTCCATAGGCCACCATGTCATCGGGCATGCGGTGGGCCGAGACCACGTCGGCCTCGTAGGCGACACCGAACTCGGCAAGTGCCTCGGCCGCCCTGGACATGGTTGGCCAGTCGGAGTCGGACCCCATGACGATGGATACTCTGGGCTCACTCATCGGTTCTTCCCATCAGGTAGTTGGCGGCGTGCCGGGCGCGAGCAAGGCAGTCGTCCAGGTCGTCCCCGAACGTGGTGACGTGGCCCACCTTGCGTCCCGCCCGCACCGACTTGCCATAGAGGTGCACGGCGATCGCCCGGTCCCGGGCGTAGACGTGCTGGAGGGCGCCCGTCAGATCGGGCTCGTCGCCGCCCAGGACGTTGGTCATCACCACGTGCCTCGCGCGCATCTGGGGTGATCCCAGCGGCAGGTCCAGAACCGCGCGGATGTGGTTGTGGAACTGGCTGGTGACTGCGCCGTCGATGCTCCAGTGCCCGGTGTTGTGCGGACGCATCGCCAGTTCGTTAACCACGATCCGTCCGTCGCGCGCGGCCATCAGCTCCACGGCCAGGACGCCCACGACGTCGAGCTCCGCGGCGATCCGCAGCGCGAGTTGCTGCAGGGCGGCGGCCTGCTCGTCGTCCAGTCCGGGGGCGGGCGTGATGGTCTCGGCGCAGATGCCGTCGTCCTGCCGGGTGCGGCTGATGGGGTAGGCCACGGCTTGCCCCGAGGGTGAACGAACCACGAGGGCGGAGAGCTCGTTGTCGAAGTCGATGAACTCCTCGGCCACGATCACCACCTCCTCCCCGGCGGAGACCTCGGGCTTGGCCTCGAAGACAGCAGCAGCAGCAGTGGCGTCCTCGAGTTTCCACACGCCCTTGCCGTCGTAGCCGCCGCGGGAGGTCTTGGCGATGATGGGCCAGCCTTGCGCGTCGCCGAAGGCCACCACCTCGTCGGGGTTGCGGCAGATGGCAAACGCCGGGCACTCGACGTCCATGCCGCTGAGCTTCAGGCGCATCTGCGCCTTGTCCTGCGCGTAGGTGAGTGCGTGCGGGCCGGGCCTCACGTCGACGCTGCCCGACAACTGGTGCAGGTGGCGGGTGGGCACGTGCTCGTGATCGAAGGTGATCACGTCCACGGAGTCGCAGAATGCGCGCAGGGTCTCGTGGTCGGTGTAGTCGCCAACCGTGGTGAGGGGGACCACCTGTGCTGCGGAGACGTCCTCGCCCTCGGCCAGCAGGTGGACGTCGATTCCCAGGCTGATGGCAGCCTGGTGCATCATGCGGGCCAACTGGCCCCCGCCCAGAATTCCCACCCGGTAGCGTTCCACGACAACCCAGACTATCGCCTCAGTCGTCGAGGTCCTCATCCTCGCCCGTGTCCTCAAACAGGAGTGTGTTGATCGCGGCGTGCACCTCGGCCGCCCTGGGCACGTCGTGGAGCACCAGGGGCTGGCCGGCGGCAGTCTCCAGCACCAGGGTCCCGCACCCCAGCATCCGGTCGGTCAGGCTGCGTTCGGTGTTGACGTTGTTGACGCGGCGCAGGGGCAGGTCGTGCCCCTGTTTGTTGAACACCCCGCGGCGGGTTGTGATCCGGCGGGTGGTCACCGTGAAGGTGGAGGTGTACCACTTCGCGAACGGCCATCCAACGAGCCACCCGAGGGCCAGCGCGTAGGTGCCGAGCAGCGCACCAGTGCCACCGGGGCCCCAGTCGTTCGGGACCACGGCCAGCGCCACGCCCAGCAGTGCCGTCAACACCAGCAGGGCCACGACCGGCCAGAACAGCGCCTTGGCGTGCGTGCGCATGTGCAGCACCACGGCCTCGTTGCGGGTCATGTCCTTGGGCATGGCCCAAGACTACGGCCGCCGCAGGGTCATGGGCCCTCCATGCGGGCATGGACCACGTCGCCCACGGCGAACGTCTCGAGACCGTTGCGCGTGGAGACCTGTAGCCGGCCGGCATCGTCGACGCCGTGCCCCATGCCTTCCACCACCAGCGTCTCGGTCACGCTGATCCTCAGTGGCGTGCCGATGGAAGCGCACCGGGCCGAATACGCCTCCCGCAGGGTGCCGGTGACTTCCCAGGCGCGGTAGTGCTTCTCGAAGCACCGCAGGACTGCACCAACCACGGGCGCGTGGTCCTGGTCCCAACCTTCCAGCAAGAGCGAGGTGGCCGTGGGCACGGGCAGTTGCTGCTGCGTCTGGCCGACGTTGATGCCGATGCCCACCACCGCGCGGCTGCCCCACGGCACAGGCACATGCTCCGACAGGATGCCGCACACCTTGCCGCCGCCGATCAGCACGTCGTTGGGCCACTTCAGTTCCACCCCCGTCGCCCCCGGCGCGAGTTCCTCCAGGGCGTCGGCCACGGCCAGCCCGGCCAGCAGCGAGAGCCAGCCCCACGTGGCCGCCGGCTGCGAAGGCGCCAGCAGCAGCGACATGGAAATCGACGAACCGGCGGGGCTTGCCCATCCCCGCGCCCGTCGGCCACGGCCGGAGGTCTGTTCCCCCGCCACCAGCACCACGCCCGGTTCGGCGTTGGCGTGGGCCGCGCGTGCCAGGTCAGCGTTGGTGCTGCCGGTGGATGCCACCACCTCCACGCGACGCCACAGGGAACTGGGGCCGAGGGCGGACAGGATGGCGGGGGCGTCGAGCCGGTTCCGAGTCACAGATACCAGCGTATCGACGCTTCGGGGAAGGATATGGTGCGGACATGGAGTTCGATACCAGCACCACTGCAGGGAAGCTGGCCGATCTGGGACGTCGCATCGAGGAAGCTGTGCACGCCGGATCCGCAGCAGCTGTCGAGAAGCAGCACGCAAAGGGAAAGATGACCGCGAGGGAGCGGATCCTGGCGTTGCTCGATGAGGGAAGTTTCGCGGAGATGGACGAGTTCGCCCGTCACCGCTCCACCAGCTTCGGCCTCGAGAAGAAGCGCCCCTACGGGGATGGGGTGATCACCGGCACCGGAGCCATCCACGGACGTCCGGTGTGCATCTTCAGCCAGGACGTCACCGTCTTCGGTGGGGCACTCGGCGAGGTCTACGGCGAGAAGATCGTCAAGATCATCGACTTTGCGATGAAGACGGGATGTCCCCTGATCGGCATCAACGAGGGTGGCGGCGCCCGCATCCAGGAGGGCGTGGTCTCCCTGGCCCTTTACGGCGAGATCTTCCGCCGCAACACCCGGGCCTCCGGCGTGATCCCCCAGATCTCGCTGATCATGGGGGCTGCGGCCGGCGGACACGTGTACTCACCGGCCATCACGGATTTCGTGGTGATGGTGGACCAGACCTCCCAGATGTTCATCACGGGCCCGGAGGTCATCAAGACCGTCACCGGCGAGG
>CAZPSO010000004.1:26318-27493 GCA_964588895.1 uncultured Tessaracoccus sp. | reverse complement strand
CGAGCGGCCAGGTGCCGAGACCGATTGCGGGGATGGACGGCCCGCTGTGCAGGGCGAGGGTGGGGGCAAGTTTGGTCATGCGCCCCATTCTCACCCAACAGGTGGGTCAGGCAAACCGCTTCGCTGATCCAGCCGGCCTTTCGCCGTGAACTGTCTTCCGCCGACCCGGTTCACGGTTCCTATTATCCGCATCTCCGTAGACCCCGTCACGCTCGTCAGGGCTGCCGATCTGCATCCGGATGGCAGCGGCCTGCCTGGACCGGCGGAACGTCCCGGGCGGACAGGAACGGCATGCCCCAATGAATGTGGGTGCCAGGAGATGTCCGCCGGTCAGGGGCGGCGTCGCTGTGGGGCGGGAGGCCTCCCCCCGCTCCTGTCGGGTTCGGGCACGGATTCGGCCAGCACCACGGCCTTCCACGGAGCCAGGAGATCGAGCATGCGCTGCGAAGGCCGCCCGGACAACTGATCTCGCAGCGCCCGCGCGTAGGTGCGGTACAGGCGGATGGCCTCGGCCACGTTGCCCTGCATCAGATGCACACGCATCAGGAGGCGCTGGGTACTCTCGCGCAGGGGTTCGGTCCGGGTGACCGCCAGCCCCACCTCCAGCGCATCCTCCCAACGGCCAGCGTCTATCAACCGTTCCCCGATCCGGTCCAGGGCGTTGAGCCGGATCAGGCGGAAGCGTTCGCGCTCGTAGACCACCCAGTCGTCGTACCAGCCCAGCAAGATGTCGTCGCCCACGTCCAGCAGTTCGCGGGCCAGCACCATCGTCGCCTCCTCGGAGGAGGCGGCGCGCAGCACTTTCAGCGCCCGCTCCTCCATGTGGCGCAGGTCCACCACGACGTGCGGCTGCAGCCACAAGTGCGTGGTGGAGGCGTCGACGATCTCGAGCGGATGCAGGCGCCACAGGGCAGACCTGAGACAGGCGCTGGCGTGGTGGTCATCCACGTTCGACCACAGCGTGCCGCTGATGTAGGCGCGGTTGACGCGCCCTGTCTGGAGTGCCAAGAAGCACACGAGGCGTTGGGAGGCAGGTGCGATGGGCACCTCCTGCCCGGCCCTGCGGACCTCAAAGTCCCGGGCCAGCCTCAGATAAACGACCTGTGGATCCATTTGCGGCATGACAGCGGTTGACATGCCCACCCCCGAAGTGGATGAGTCGGAATGGGGGCATG
>CAZPSO010000004.1:0-26218 GCA_964588895.1 uncultured Tessaracoccus sp. | reverse complement strand
ATGACAGCGGTTGACATGCCCACCCCCGAAGTGGATGAGTCGGAATGGGGGCATGTTAACCCGCTCCGACAGGGGGCACAATGTTCGCGCGTTAGCTTGGGCGGATCGGGAACGAATGGCCCGATCGCGTGCAGAGGCTTCTGTCTGGCCCAGCCGGGTCAGGAGCCGAAGGCGATGAGGACGGAGACGGTGACGCCCTCCGTCTCCTCGCTCTCCAGCGTCAAGTGCTGGGGCCCGCCGTCGGCGAGGCCGGCGAGGGCGCTGGCGTTGGTGCCCACCATGCTGCCCGCCACCTCCAGTTCGTCTCCGGCGGTGCCGCTGCCCTTGGGGGTCACCTTGATCTTGGCGGGCTTGCCGTCGGAATCCTTGACCGCCTTGATCACCAGGAAGTACGCCGTGGCACCGTCCGGCATGACGGTGACCTCCTCGGGTGTGGTGTCCTCCAGGACGACGCTGGCGACGGCGTAGACCTCCGCCTCGAAATCGGCGTTGACCCGCCACGACGGGCCGCCCTTCACGTTGACCGATGTGCTGATCGACATCTGCTCCATTGCGCTCACCTTCCCGGTGGAAATGGCTCCAGCGTGACTGTCACTTGTCACCGGGTCGTCACTGCGGCGTCACGGGATCGGCGGACCCCCATGCCAAGACCAGATTGGTGACTAGGCGGTGACGCTCCAGTGACGATGGCCGACCAGACTCGGCCCCATCAGTGACGATGACGACGGGGGGGAGACGATGAGCAACACGCCGCTTCGCACCGCGCCCTCCGGAACCGGGGGTCGGGGACGATGATCGCCCACGCCCTGACCATCGTCTGCAACGAACTGGACCGGCACCTGCGGGAGGCTTTTCAGGGCCAGGAGCCGCCGTACGCGGTGCTCGGCAACATCGCCGAGATGGGTTCCGGCACCAACAACACCGCCATCCGGGACCGGGTGGTGCTGTCGGTGATCAACATCCAGGAGGAACGCGCCCTGAAGAACATCTCCGGGCACATCCGCGACGAGGTGACCATGCGCGTGCGCTACGAGCACCCACCCACCCTGCTGAACCTGGCCGTGCTGGCGGCCGCCACCCACACCAACTACACCACCGCCCTGAACTACCTGTCGCGGGCGCTGGCGTTCTTCCAGTCCCACCCGGTCTTCACGCCGGAATCGGTGGATCCGTCGTCCCTGGCCGACGGCGCGCCCAACCACGCACTGGACCTGCTGGAGGATTTTCGGGTGGTGTTCAACCTGTGGTCGCCCAGCATGGAGGAGGTCAACGACATGTGGGGCATGCTCGGCGGCAAGCAGTTCCCGTTCGCGTTGTTCTCGATGCGGATGCTGGAACTGAAGTTCCGCACCGTGAACGCCGAGGGTCCCCTGATCACCGAGGTGGTCAACACCGTCGGCCACCGGGGACCGGGGAGCTGACATGGCCGAGACGCTCCGGATTTCGTACGCCCGTCTCTTCGACGTGCGCGTGCTGCACCACTTCTGGCTCGACGACGGGGCAACGGTCTTCGACGCCATCACCGACGACGCGGCCAGGGCCCGTCGCCTGGAATCCTACGACGCCCGCCGAATCGTGACCGTGATCCCCACCACACCCACCCGGGCACTGGTGGCCGGCCTGCGCGGCGTGTTCAGGGTCACCGGGCTGGGCTTCTTCGTGGCGGTCCCCCACGACACTGCGGTGCCCAGCGACGCCACCTTCGAGTTCTTCCTCTCCGCCACGGACCCCGGCTTCGCCGCCTACACCGCTCTCAGCCTCCCGCCTCGCGAGGTGGTTGACGTGGTGGAACCCGACGGGGACGACGGCATCCCGCACCGCTTCCAGGGCAACGTGCCCACCCTGTCGAATGCCACCGGCGCCGCCCGCGGCTCGGGGGCAAACCGGCGCCTGTTCCTCTCCCGCCCCTACCCCGGCAGCGGCGACGCCGTCGAACAACTGTTCTCCTCCGGCAGCGACGTGGCGCAGCTGACGCAGGACCCGCCGAACCCCGATGCCCACACCCTGGGCCCGGCCGCCCAGCTACCCGTCTACCTGCACCAGGGCGATGTGCAGGCCATCACACCGCCACCCGGCTCCACCGGCGCCCCAGCGCGTGGGGTGGAGCTCTTCGAACAGGCGCCCCGCGCGCTGTTCGCCGTGGCCCGGCTGGAGGCAGGCCTGGCCCCCGCGAATGCCTTCAGCTTCACCACGGCCGGCGGCACCCCCCGCACGCCCACCCGGATCTTCGAGATCCACCTGCTCAACCGCTGGACCACCTGGCGGTACCGGGATCGCACCGACGGTTCCGTCACCCGCACCGAAACCGACGTCCTGCCGCTGACCCATTTCGGCAACGCAGGCAGCGACCGCAAAGCCTCGAGGTCCGTCATCGGCGTCGAGCGCTCGGGGGACCGGGTCACCGCCCTGGTCTCCGACATCTACGTCTGATCGCTCCAGGTCTTCGACGAAGGAAGGAAGTCATGGCCACCTACAAGACACCCGGCGTCTACGTCGAGGAGATCCCCAAACTGCCCCCCAGCATCGCCCCCGTCGACACCGCCGTCCCCGCGTTCGTGGGATACACGGAGCGAGCCACGGCCGACATCACGAATGACCTGGTGCTCAAACCCAAACGCATCGAATCGATGGTGGAGTACGAGCAGTTCTTCGGCGGCCCGCAGCCGGAGACCGGCATGACCGTCGAGATCGTCGAGACGACCGTGCCGGGCCCCGGTCAGCCGGTGGGCGTCCGCGGCACCGCGGAGCTCGACGAGGCCGCGCGCTCCAGGCACATCCTCTACTACGCCATGCAGCTGTTCTACGCCAACGGCGGGAAGAGCGCCTACGTGGTCTCGGCCGGTGGCTACAAGGCCACCGTCGGCGACGACCTGGTGGCCACTGAACTGGTGGCCGGCGTGGAGGCGCTGGAGAAGGTGGATGAACCCACCCTCATCGTGGTCCCGGAGGCCCAGGCGCTGGGCCTGTCCGACTACGCCACCGTCAACGCCGCGGCGCTGGACCAGTGCAACGAGTTGATGGACCGGTTCGTGATCATGGACCTCCACGGCGGCGGCGAATCGCTCAACGACCCTGATGCCAACCTGCGCGACGCCGTCGCCAACTTCCGCGGCGCCTCCATGGGCACCAACCTGAAGTACGGCGCCGTCTACGCACCCAACCTGGAAACCGTCTTGGACCCCGTGGTCGACGAGGACGAGGTGCAGGTGACCCACGTCGTCGACGGGGTCGCCGGCCCAGCCACGGACCTCAGCAGCCTCGACGACCAGCTGAGGGAACGCGCCCGGGCGGCCATTCGCAACCGGCCCCTGAAGCTGCCGCCATCCGGCGCCATCGCCGGCATCTACGCCAAGGTGGACGCCGACCGTGGCGTGTGGAAGGCGCCCGCCAACGTGGCGATGGTGGCGGTGGAGCGGCCCACGATCGAGTTCACCAACGTGGTCAACGACGACATGAATGTCGATCCCACCGCGGGCAAGTCGGTCAACGCCATCCGGCCGTTCGTGGGCAAGGGCACCCTGGTGTGGGGGGCACGGACCCTGGCCGGCAACGACAACGAGTGGCGCTACATCAACGTGCGACGGTTCTTCATCTTCGTGGAGGAGTCGGTGAAGAAGGCCACCGACACGTTCACGTTCGAACCCAACGACGCCAACACCTGGGTGAAGGCGCAGGCCATGATCGAGAACTTCCTGACCACGCAGTGGCGGGAGGGGGCGCTGCAGGGTGTCAAGCCCGAGCACGCGTTCTACGTGGCGGTGGGGCTGGGCAAGACCATGACCGCGCTCGACATCCTCGAAGGCCGGATGATCGTGGAGATCGGGATGGCCGTGGTGCGGCCGGCCGAGTTCATCATCCTGCGCTTCTCCCACAAGATGGCCGAGAGCTGACGCTCTTCGGCCCTGATCCCCTGATCGGAGGACGACATGCCGCAGGAATACCCACTCCCCCGCTTCCACTTCCAGGTGGACTGGGGCGGCTCGAAACTCAGCTTCACCGAGGTCACCGGCCTGGTGATGGAACGCGAGAAGATCGAGTACCGCCACAGCGACAGCCGGGACTTCAACAAGATCGCCATGCCGGGGCTGGTCAAGAACAACAACATCACCCTCAAGCGCGGCAAGTTCGAGGGCGACTTCGAGTTCAACGAATGGCTGGACCTGGTGGCCAACGAACGCGTGAACGAGCGTCGCGACGTCACCATCCGCCTCATGAACGAGAAGCACGAACCGGTGGCGGCCTGGACCGCCGCCCGCTGCTTCCCGGTGAAACTGACCGCCCCCGACCTGAAGTCCGACGCCAACGAGACCGCCATCGAAAGCCTCGAAATCGCCCATGAGGGCCTGAAACTGCTCAAGATCTAGGAGCGTTCGTGAGCGTCTACTACCCACCCTGGGGCTTCTACTACAAGGTGGAGTTCCAGGGCAGCAGCGAACCCAACGAGGCGCGGTTCCAGTCCGCGTCTGGGCTCAACGTGGAGTACGACACCGAGGAGTTCAAGGAGGGCGGCGAGAACCGCTTCACCCACAAGCTGCCCGTGCGCACCAAGTACACCGACCTGGTGCTCAAGCGTGGAATGCTGACCAACTCAGAAACCGTCCAGTGGTTCCTGGAGGCGTTCCAGGAACGCAGCTTCTCCCCGAAGACGGTGACCGTGATCCTCATGAACGAACAGGGCGAACCGCTGCGGACCTGGAACGTGGTCCACGCCGTCCCGCGAAAGTGGACGGTCAGCGACTTCAACGCCAACGAGAACTCGGTGGTCGTGGAGACCCTCGAGCTGAGCTACCGCTACTTCACGGTGGCCTGAAACCTGTCCCAGGAGGTGCCCGATGGCCGTCGAGATCAAGGAACTGCACATTCGCGTGTCGGTGGGAGCGCCACCGGCTGACGTGCCCGCGGGTGTCCCCGGGCCAACCACGGATCCTGCCGCGGACCGACAGGCGCTGGTGGCGGAGGCCGTGGAGCAGGTACTGCAGGTCCTGGCGGACAGGAAGGAGCCCTGAGATGGCCCTGACCGGGAAGCTGGAGAAGATGCTGATCCTGGCGTTCGAGTCCTCCGAGGAGGCCGAGCGGGGCGGCGTGCCGGAGGCCAAGGAGAAGTTCGAGGCGTTGGTCAACCCCGAGACCTACACCCTGGAGTACAAGGTCAAGACCTCCGACGGGCAGGGGCAGGGCACCAGCGGCGCGCAGATCAAGTTCGAGTACACGATGCCGGAGGAGTTGACGTTCGAGTTCCTGTTCGACAACACCGGCATCATTGACGGCAACCCCAAACCCGACGGGGTCTTCGACGAAGTCGACGCGTTCCGTCGGCTGCTCACCCAGTACCGGGGCGAGTCCCACGAGCCGTACCACCTGAAGCTGGTGTGGGGGAACCTCGTGTTCAAGGGCCGTGCGGTGGAGGTGGGCATCACCCACAAGCTGTTCAACCCCGACGGCCAGCCCATCCGTTCCGTGGTGCGGGTGAAGTTCAAGGGGTCGGTCGAGGAGAAGAAGCGTGCGTTCCAGGACGGGCGCGAGTCACCCGACCTGACCCACCGTCGGGTGGTGCGCCCCGGCGACACGCTGCCGTTCATGTGCTTCGAGGTCTACGGCGATCCGCGCCACTACCTGTACGTGGCGGACTTCAACGCCCTGGACGACTTCCGCGCCCTGCCCACCGGCACCTCCCTGGAGTTCCCGCCGCTGCCAGAAGAGGTCCGTCGATGACTGAGCCCAGCCGCATCCCCACTCGCGTCTCCCCCGACGTGGCCTCCATCACCGTGCTGGTGGACGGCCAGGAGATCTCCGGCGAGTTCCACGTCCTGTCGGCCACCATCTCGCGGGAGCTGAACCGGATCCCGACGGCGTCCCTGCACCTCCGCGACGGCGAGGCCGCCCGGGAGACGTTCCCCGCCTCCGACACCGAGCACTTCCTGCCCGGGCGCGAGATCGAGATCCGGCTGGGCTACCGCGGCGATACCGAATCGGTGTTCACGGGCGTGGTGGTCAAACACAGCGTCCGGGTACGCAAGAACGAGACCCGCCTGGATGTGGAGCTGGGCGACAAGGCAGTGCGGATGACCACCGTGAGGCGCTGCCGCCAGTTCATCGACATGCGCGACAGCGACGTGGTGGAGGAGCTGTTCAGCCAGCACGGCCTGCAAGCCGATGTGGCCTCCACCCAGCCCACGCTGCCGCAGGTGGTGCAGTACGGGTGCAGCGACTGGGACTTCGCCGTCTGCCGCGCCGAGGCCAACGGGCACGTGGTGCGGGTACGCGACGGCAAGGCCACTGTCGCACCGCCCGAAGTGGGTGCCCGGCCGGCGGTGGCCACCCGGTTCGGGGCCACCCTGCTGGAACTGGACGCCGAGATCGATGCCCGGCGCCAACCCAACGGCGTCACCGCACACGCGTGGAGCGCCACCGACCAGGAACTCCTGGAGGCGGAGGCCTCCGAGCCCCGGGTCACCGACAGCGGCAACCTCGAGGCCCCTGACCTGGCCGGGGTGGTGGCCTCCGACCCCAAGGCGCTTCGGCACGGCGGCGCGCTGTCCGAGCCCGAGCTCAAGGCGTGGGCCGACGCCCGTCTGCTGGTCGGCCGGCTGGCGAAGGTGCGGGGCCGGGCCCGGTTCCAGGGGTTCGCCGGCGTGGACGCGGGCGACGTCGTGGACGTCACCGGCGTGGGCAAGCGATTCTCCGGCCCCCAGTACGTGGGGGGCGTGCGCCACACGTTCACCAACGGCAACTGGGAGACCGACGTCGCCTTCGGGCTGGGCACCGAGATCCACGCCGAGAAGTACCCGATCACCCCGCTCCCGGCCGGTGGGCTGCTGGCGGCGGTCAACGGGCTGCAGGTGGGCGTCGTGACCGCACTCGAGGGCGATCCGGTCGGCGAGGACCGGATCCGGGTGGGACTGCCGATGCTCGGGCAGGCCGACGACGGTCTCTGGGCCCGGCTGGCCACCCTGGACGCGGGCGAGCGACGCGGCACCTACATGCGGCCCGAGGTGGGCGACGAGGTGGTGGTGGGGTTCCTGGACGCGGATCCCCGCTTCCCCGTCGTGCTGGGCCAGCTCCACAGCAGCGCCAAGCCGGCTCCGGTGCCGGGCGCCGACGACAACCATCTCAAGGGTTACGTCAGCCGTTCCGGCATCACGCTGGGCTTCGACGACGAGAAGGTGGCGGTGGTGGTGGAGACCCCGGCCGGCAACAGTCTCGTCTTGTCCGAGGACGCCAAGACGGCCTCGCTGACCGACCAGCACGGCAACAAGGTGGTCCTGGACGACGCGGGCATCACCCTGGAGAGCTCCAAGGATCTGGTGCTGAAGGCTTCCGGGAACCTGTCGTTGACGGGCACCCAGGTGGAGGTGGCGGCACAGTCCACGCTCAAGGTGGAAGGCCAGGCGTCCGTCGGCATCAACTCCAGCGGAACCCTGACGGTCAAGGGCTCGCTGGTCCAAATCAACTGAGAAGGAAGGCGTTTCAGATGTTTCCCGCGGCACGCGTCACCGACCTGATCGTCAGCACCGCCACGCAGGGCGCTCCCATGCCGATCCTTCCGCCCGGGGTTCCCACCGTGCTGATCGCCGGGATGCCGGCGGCCTGTCTGGGCGACACGTGCGGGCCAGACGTGATCGTGAAGGGGTCCGCCACGGTGCTGATCGGCGGCAAGCCGGCGGCCCGCGTCACCGACACCACCGCCGGCGGTGGCCTGGTGTTGCCGCCCGGCGCCCCCACCGTCCTGATCGGAGGCTGACATGTCCGCCGAGCGCCCGTTCCTGGGCCGGGGTTGGTCCTTCCCGCCCACCTTTGACCGCGACATCCCCGGCGTGCGGATGCTGGAGCAGGAGGCCGACGTGGTCTCCAGCCTGCACATCCTGCTGTCCACGGCGCGGGGTGAACGGATCATGGTGCCGCAGTACGGCTGCAACCTGGAGGAGTTGGTGTTCGAGAACCTCGACACCCGGATGCGGACCCTGATGGCCGACAAGGTGGAATCCGCCATCCTCTACCACGAGCCGCGCATCAACCTGGAGACGGTGACCGTCACGGACGACCCGAACGAGCAGGGCCGCGTCCTGATCGGGGTCACCTACCGGGTGCGGTCCACCAACTCGCGCTACAACTTCGTGTTCCCCTACTACCGCGACGAGGGCACCGACATCAACCTGACCACCACCGTGGAGCTCCTGCCGGAGGAACGATGAGCGGATGCGGCTGCGGATGCGGCCTGACCGACCCCCACCAGCTGGTCCGCGACGGGACCGGCCAGCACCAGCGTGCCCTGCCCGCGCTGGACCCGGCGCACGTGCCCGTGGACGAGCACGGGCCCGAGCACCACATGGTGTTCGCCGCCGGTTTCGCACAGCACCTGCGCTTCCACAACCTCCACGGCGCCCACGTCGACTCCTGGCAGCCGTTCTTCGCCTCCGACGTCTCCGTCCAGTTGGCCGTGGCCGCCACCGAGGACGTCACCGCCTACCGGCAGCTGCTGAAGACCCTGCTGCGGGAACTGGCCGACCCCGATTTGCCTGCCTCACCCGCCGCCATGCAGGCAGCCCTGGGGGCGGTCTTCGACGCGCTCGGCACCCTGGCCAGGCGCCTCGACGAGCTGGCCTGCCGACTACCCGCCGGCCAGCGGTTGCGCGACGTCCTGGGCCAGCTGATCCACGGGAAGCTGAGCCCGATGCTGCGGCGGCTGGTGGGCTACCAGGCGTCCGACCAAGCACCCGAGGTGTTGACCGGCGCATCGTCCGCACCAGCCTCGACACGTATCCTCGGTGAGCCGCTGCAGCCGTTCGCCGTCCTGCTGAGCGAGGCGCTGGGGGCCGCGGAATGGACCAAGGGCGTCGACGTGGCGGACTGGGCGGGATTCGTGGCGGTGGAGGTGGGCGACCATGCAGGCGCGTGGGGCACGTCGGCCACGGTGGTGGACAAGGCCAACCACCTGGCCACCCACGCCCTGTTCACCGCCGTCTGCGACGCGTTCCTGGCGGTCTTCGCCCGCGTGGCGGCCGAGGCGCGCTCCGCGCTGGCCGACACGATGACCTGGCCCGGGCACCACCCCCACTACGCGCTGTTCCTGGCCTTCCTCCAGCTCCTGGAACGTGCGCGGCACCGGACCAACCGGCTCACCGCCAACCACCTGGACTTCTACTACCGGCGGGTGCTGGGTCTGGTGCAGCGCCCCGCCGAACCGTCGCACGCCCACCTGCTGGTGGAGCTGGCCAAGCACACCGATTCCCACCTCCTGGAGGCCGGCACCCTGGTCAGGGCCGGAAAGGATGCCGACGGGGCCGACGCGCACGTCGCCCTGGATGCGGACCTGGCCGCCACCCGGTCCGCGGTGGCCGACATCAAGCGCCTCCACCGCCACGTGGAGTCCTCACCGGAGGCCGGGCTGCCGCAACACGACGGGCGGTTGTTCGCCTCCGGAGTGGAGGGCGAGACCTGGCACCCGTTCGCCGAGCGGATCCACACCGACGGCGCCCTGACCGCGATCGCGATGCCCGAGGCCCGTCTGGGGTTCGCCGTGGCCTCGCACGTGCTCTGGCTGGCCGGCGGCCAGCGGAGGATCGGGCTCACCATCACGGCAACGGGCAGCGTCCCCGCCGGCCTGGCGGGCGTCAACCTGCTGTGCCGGCTCACCACCGCCGACGGCTGGCTGGACAAGCACGTCACCTCCCTGGCCGTGCGGGGCAAGCAGATCACCCTGCAGGTATCGCTGGATGGCAACGACCCCGCCATCACCGGCTACGACCCGGCGGTGCACGAGCACCGGTTCGACACCACCCAACCCATCCTGTTGGTGATCCTGCAGCACGACGACGGGCCGTGGGACTACCCGACGCTGGCCAGTCTCCACGCCGGCCAGCTGGAGGTGGACGTGGAAGTGCAGGGCTTGCGGCCCCTGGCCGTCTCCAACGACCACGGCCCGGTGGACACCTCGAAGCCGTTCCTGGCCTTCGGCGCCACCCCGGCGAAGGCCAGCTCGCTGGCCATCGGCGCCCGGGAGGCGCTGGGCAAGCCATTGGAGGAGCTGACCCTCCACCTGACCTACCAGAACAGGCCCGTGGCCTCCGGGACCACCTCCTTGCCCACCCTCTCCCTGCAGTACCTGAACGACGGCCTCTGGCAACCCCCGGGCGCAACACTGGCCGGGCCGTTCACCCTCCCCGGCTCGGCCAGTGACCTCGCCAAGTCCTACCAGGTGAGCGCCACGCAGCTGCAGGACCTGCAGCAGCCCTGGCCCGAGGTCCCCGACGCGGCACCCGATGAGCCGCTGACAGCGACGTCGACGGCCGGGTTCGTGCGGCTGGTGGTGGGCGGCGGGTTCGGCACCGACACCTACCCGACGGCGCTGGCGAAGTACCTCACCGGGAAGTCCACCACCGAACCGGCGGCCCCCGTGCTGCCCACCGTGGTGGAGGTCTCGCTCGACTACCACGCGCGGCAGGTGGTGGCCCTGGATGCCCCGTCGGAGGCCGGCGGGCACGTGTTCCACATCACCCCATTCGGCCACACCACCGCCGCCGGCGCTTCCGGCGTCTCACTGCTACCGCAGTTCCGTGCCGTCGCCGACGACAGCGAGGGCGAGCTGTACCTGGGCATCCGCGACCTTCATCCGCCCGCCACCTTGTCGCTGCTGTTCCAGGTCCTCGACGGCACCGCCAATCCCCTGGTGGTCAAACCCGACGACCACCTCCAGTGGTCCTGGTTGCACGGCAACGACTGGGTGCCCTTCCCGGCCGACGCCGTCGGTGACGCCACCGCGGGACTGCTTGCCTCTGGGATCGTGACGCTGGCGGTGCCGGCAGAGGCGGACCTCGCCCACACCGTCCTGCCGGACGGCCTGCACTGGATCCGCGTGGCGGTGGCCTCCCGCACGGACGCCGTCTGCCGTCTGCGGCTGGTGGCGGCGCAGGCGGTCCGCGCCACCAGCGCCCGGCGCGAGGACGGCTCGTACGCGCACACCGGCGACCTGCCCGCGGGCACGGTCAGCAAGCTGGATCCACCGCAGGCCGCGGTCAAGGCGGTCGCGCAGCCGCACGACATGTTCGGCGGTCGCCCGGACGAGACCGGGGAGTCGTTCTCCACCCGCGTCAGCGAGCGGTTGCGCCACAAGGACCGGGCGATCGCGCTGTGGGACTACGAACGCCTGGTGCTGGAGGCGTTTCCGCAGCTCTACCAGGTGCGCTGCCTGAACCACACCCGCTACGAGCCCAGCGAGTTCGGAACCGGCAGCTACAGCGAACTGGCGCCGGGGCATGTCACCGTGGTGGCCATCCCGGACCTTCGCACTCCCAACCCGCTGGATCCCCTGCGTCCCGCCACCAGCCTGCGCGTGCTGAGCCAGGTGAAGGAGTTCCTGCAACCGCGGATGTCGTGTTTCGCGGCGCTGCACGTGCGCAACCCCAGCTTCGAGGAGGTCCGGGTGGACCTGCACGCCCGGTTCCGTGACGGCGCCGACGAGACCCTCACCAGCAGGCGGCTCCAGGACGACATCACCGCCTTCCTGTCACCCTGGGCATTTCGCGACGGGACCCCGCCCGCCTTCAACGGGGTGATCCGCAAGTCCGTGCTGGTGGACTTCGTGGAGGAGCGCCCCTACGTCGACTTCGTCAGCGACGTGAGGCTCCACAAACCCGAGAGCACCACGGTGGACGGCCCGGACCTGGAGCAGGTGGTGGGGTCGCGGGCGGTCTCGATCCTGGTGTCGGTGCCACCCACGCGGCACGGCATCCACGTCATCCCAGCCGGCGCCGAAGCCCTGGAGACCTGCGGCTGCGGGGAGGCCTCGACATGACCACCACACCGCTTCGGGTCACCGGCGCGCTGGACTTCTACGAACTCCGCCGCGAAGGCATCGGCCACCTGGAACGGGCCGGCAGCACCCATTGGACCGACTACAACAGCCACGACCCGGGCATCACCATCCTGGAGGCCTTGTCCTACGCCATCACCGAACTGGGTTGGCGCGCCGATTTCCCCATCGAGGATCTCCTGGCCTCCGCCGCCACAGGCGCCACCACCGAGAATCCCTACCCCGGCCAGGCGTTCCCCACCGCCCGCACCATCCTCACCGTCAACCCCACCACCCCAACCGATCTCCGACGGCTGCTGATCGACGTCGAACCCGTGCGCAACGCGTGGGTCCGGTGCCGGGACTGTCCCTGCGGACCCGGGCCGGCGGTGCGTGGCCTCTACGACGTGCTGCTGGAGTTGGAGGCCGACCCGGAGGTGGGGGACCTCAACGACCGCAAGGTGACCCGTCGGCGCACCGTGACCGGCGGCGACGGCCGCCGCCGTCCGTTCACGCTGGAGCTGCGGTTCCCGGAGTTGGGAGAGGCCCGACGATCCGATCGCGAGGCGTTGGCCACCGAAGGCGACGTCACCCTGGCCGTCACCGGCCCCTTCCGCACCACCACCGGCACCACGCCCATCGACGACGCGGAACTGCGCACCCACTTCAACGACGTGTTGTACGTGGACCTGCAGGTCGCTCTGGACGGCGGCACCGTGGTGGAGGTGCGCCGCGCGGCGCTGCGCCTGTTCGGGAGCGGGGCCGTGCGCCGCCAGACCACGGTGGCGGACATCACGTCGTGGTTGGGCGAGACCACGGCAGAGGGGTTCGTGCAGCCGTACCGGCGAAAGCTGGCGTTGGCGGACGCCGCCGTCGCCAGGGCCGCCGCCGTGCTGCACGCCCATCGGCCCCTGGACGAGGACACCTGCCACGTGGAGGTGGTGGGGATCACCGACATCGCGGTCTGCGCCGACGTGCACCTCACCCCGGACGCCGACGTCGAACTGGTGCAGGCCCTCCTCTGGTACGAGACCGGGCGCTACCTGGACCCGCCCCCGGAGTTCCGGACCCTGCAGGAGATGCGGGCCCGCGGCACCGCCGTCGAGGACATCTTCAACGGTCCCGCGCTGCGGGCCGGCTTCCTCACCGACGAGGGACTGGAGGCCACCGACCTGCGCCGCGAGCTGCGGATCTCCGACCTGCTGGACCGGCTGATGGAGATCGACGGCATCCTGGGCATCGACAACCTGCTGCTCACCGCCCATGGACCCGACGGCGCGCCGCTGGCCGGACTGGCGGACCCCGCGTGGAACGACGGCGGGTGGACCTTCGACCCCCACCGCACGTCCGCCTCTTGGCGCCTGTTCCTGCCGCCCGCCCACCGGCCGCGGCTGCACCCAGCCTTGTCGAGGTTCACGTTCGAGGCCGACGGACTGCCGTTCGCGCCGCGGCAGGACGAGGCCGAGGACACCCTGGTGGAACTCCACGGCCGTGCCGCCCGCCCCAAGTTGCAGGCCACCGACCTGGACCTGCCCGTCCCGCTGGGACGCCACCGCGACCTGGCGTCCTACCATCCGGTCACCAACAGCCTGCCCACCACCTACGGCATCGGCCCCGCCGGCCTGCCGTCGTCGGCCAGTACCGAGCGCAGGGCGCAGGCGTTGCAACTCAAGGCCTACCTGATGGTCTACGAGCAGCTGCTGCGCAACGCCTATGCCCAGCTGGCAAGCGGGGTCCAGCTGTTCTCGCTGGATCCGGAGACCCTCCGCAGCTACTTCACCGCAGCCCTGACCGGGATCAGCGACCTGGGGCAGGTGATGGAACCCGCCGCGGACGCCGCTGCCGCCGACCTGGTGGAGACGCCGGCCGCGTTCCTGGAGCGCCGCAACCGGTTCCTGGACCACCTCCTGGCCCGCTTCGGCGAATCGTTCGCGCGGCACGGCCTGCTCATGTCCGACCTGGCGGGCCACTCCCGGGCACAACACGAACTGGCAGGCGACAAGGCGGCATTCCTGGGGGCCCTGCCCCGCATCGGCCGTGACCGGGGCAAGGCGTTCAACCGCCGGTTCGTCCCCTGTCACCCGGACAACGCCCCCGGGCTGCAGCAACGGGTCAACCTCCTGCTGGGGTTCCCCGAACGGAGCTTCCACTGGCACGCCCACCGAACGGACACCGCCCCGGGGTTCACCCACAGCCTGGATCTGGTGGAGGGCGAGGACGTGGTGGCCACCTTCACCCCCGCCGCGGACGTGGACGCAGCACTGCCTGCCCTGCTGACCGCCCTGGCGCTGGACACCTCCGCCGAGGACTGGCGGCTCGCGGCCACCCACGAGGGGATCCGGTTGACCACTCCCGGCCCCGACGGGAAGGACCACCAGGAAGAGGTGGAACCCAGTGATGAGGCGGAGGCCCTGATGGGGGCGCTGGTGCGCACCCAGCGCCGGATCCTGGCCCGGCTCATCCTCCCCGACACCTACCGGGTGGAGCCCGAGGGTGCTGGCTGGCGCGTCCTGCTCGGCCCGGCCGCGGACCCCCTCGGCGCAGCCGGCGCGCCGTTCCCGGGCCGCGCGGAGGCCGACGCGTTCGCCGTCGGCTCAGCCACCTGGGCCGCCCACAAGCGGGCCATCGTGGTGGAGCACCTGCTGTTGCGGCCCAAGTTCCCGGGCGATGCCCTCTACCCCGGTGACGACGAATGCGGCCCCGACGACGCGTACTCGTTCCTGCTCACCTACGTGCTGCCGGGCTGGACCGACCCGTTCAACACCAACATCGCGCTGCGCCGGTTCGCCGACCGGACCATCCTCGAACAGACTCCCTCGCACCTGGTGCTGAAGGCCTGCTGGGTGGGCAACGACGGGTACCTGCCCGACCCCTGCGACCCGGTGATCGACGCCGTGGCCGCCCTCCTGGGGGACGGCAGCGAGGCGTCGTGCCAGTGCGCGGCCGAACTGGTGGCGGCCCACGGGACCATCTTTGACGAGTGGTTCACCGACAACACCCTGGTGGTGGATTCGCCCGCGGTGCTCGCGGCCCAGCTGGATGACCTGTTCGCCGCCAGGATGGATTGGGACACCATCGGCTGCGCCCAGGGCCTGGATGCCGGGGCGCGGGGTCGGGTCCGGGAGCGGCTGGCACAGCACTTCGCCGACCTGGCACGCCGCGGGTACCAGTTCGAACGCTTCGAGGACGCCTGGTGTCGCTGGCTGGAGGCCGACGCCGCCATCGACTGGAGCCAGGAGCACGTGCTGGATGCCGTCGTGGAGATCCTGGAGGGCTTCGCCGACGCGACGCTGACCCAGAAGCAGTTGTGCGCGTGCGCCGAGGCCATGGTGACCGTGTTCGGGGGCCACTTCGCCCAGTGGCGCGACGACAACGTGGCCGCCGGCAGGCGGTGGGAGGACTTCAGCGACTTCGCCGCCCCCGACCCCGCGGGATGCGACGGCTTGCCGTCGGAGGCCGCGGAAGCCGTGGGCGAGTTCCTGCGGGAGCGTTACTCGAGATGGCGGGAGGTTTCCTACCGCCTGCACGTGCTGGTGGGCGCCCTGGCCGCCCTGCGCAACACCTACCCCAGGGCCACCCTCCACGACTGCGACGACGGTTCGGACGCCAACCCCGTCCGGCTGGGCCAGACAGTCCTCGGCAGCAATTGATTCCAGGGAGAACTCTCATGAACATCACCGAACTCATCTACCCGGACTTCGTGGCCAACCAGGTTCTCACCAGCGCACATCTCAACGACCTGCGCGAGTACTTGGACGAGCAGACCCGGCTCACCCGCGCCAACCTGATCGGGGTGGGGATCGCCTGCGGACTGGAGGTCTCCTTCGACGGTGCCGGCACCATCCACCTCACCCGTGGGGTGGGCGTCACCACGCAGGGGTACCTGGTGATGGAACCAACCGACGTGGCCCTGACCCACGCGCGCAGCTACACGCTACCCACCTACCCCGGCTACACCCCGTTCATGGATTCCTCCGGCACCCCGCCGACGCAATATGCGCTGTGGGAATTGTTCCCGGACGATGACGTGCCGGGCGCCGTCGGGCTGGACAGCATCGGCGAGCCGCTCGAGGACATGGCGGTGGTGCTGTTCCTGGAGCTGAACCGGGCCGAGGCGCTCACTTGCAGCCCGGTCGACTGCGACGACCGGGGCCCCACCGTCACCGCCACTCTGCGGAGGCTGCTGGTGGACGTCGCCGACCTGGACAAGGTGATCTCCACCGCCGACGACGCCTCGGCCAGCCACCTGGGCCTGACCATGGCCGATCGGCTGCAGTTGCCGGACCTGCGGATGCCGCGCGTCGACGTCCCCGCCACCGGGCCGGTGGGACCCGCCGACGTGCTGTTCGCGTTCCAGGAGGCGTTCCGCACCACGAAGCTCGCCGCTGCGGTGGGCAAGGCGCTCAGCGGCCTCTACACCGCGTTCAAGCCGCTGCTGTCCGACGACCATCCCAGCGACCCCTTCACGCCGGTGTTCGCGCAGCGCTACGGGTTCCTGGACCAGCTGCCGACCCAGACCAGGCAGGTGCTGTTCATGCAGTACTACTGGGACCTGTTCGACGACCTCCTGGGTGCCTACGACGAGGCCCGGTGGGCCGGCGTCGACCTGATGTGCGTGTGCTGCCCACCCGAGGGCTGGTTCCCGCGCCACCTGATGGCCGGCGTCCTGGACCCCGCCGCACACGGTTCCGCCCGCTACCGCCACGGATTCCTGCGCTCCCCCGCGGTGGGCGACTGCGCCGAGGACACTCGCCGGTTCCACCTCCTGTTCGCCAGGCTGGTCCGGATGGTCAACTCCTTCAGCGACCAGCCGGACACGCCCGCGGTGCGTGCCACACCGTCGCGCTGGGGCCAGGCCGCGCTCTCGGACAAGGCCATCCCGTACTACTACGACCCGAAGGGGAATCCGCCCCTCAACCACCTGTGGGACCCCACGAAGACCATGCGCGGGAGGGCACACCACAACCTCGGTTACCGCTGCGACCAGTACGTGCCGCCCGCACCCGTGTTCGTGCAGGACCCGCTGCGGTTCGAACTGGAGCCCCACAACTTCCTACGGATCGAGGGGCACCTGGGAAACAACGTGCGCGAGGTGCTGAAGGTGCTGCTGGAGCTGCGGCAGAGCCACCGACTTCCGTTCCAGGTGGTGGCCCTGCGCGCCGGCGCCTTCGACGAGGACACCCCCTTCCACGTGGACGAGGACGACTGCCGGTTCGAGGATCTGGAAACGCTCTACCAGGTACTCCATGCCGAGATCGAGTGCCTGCTGGGCAAGCAGTTGCGCTACTTCTACGCGCTGCCCGACCACACCACCGCCAACGACCAGCCGATCGAGGTGTCCCTGCCGCTGCTGAAGAGGGACCAACCGGACATGGTGGCCCGGCCGGGGACGCTCGGGCACGTCGTGGAGACAGGGCTGGCCTGGCACTCGGGGACCACCCGGTTCACGTTCGTGACCGGGACGCAGGACGTGCCGCGGCCGGCCTATGAACTGGTGGCGGCGCTGGCGGACCTGAGCGAGGCGGTGCCCGAGCGCTACAGCACGTTCGAGCCGCAGACCGCCTCCGAGCCGTGGCGCCGGATGATCGACGCCGTCCGCGAACTGAGGGACCTGCAGGGCAGTGGTGATTTCAACGCGCCCGGACTGGCCGACCGGCTGGCGGAGATCTCCGAATGCCAGCTGGCACCCTTCGATGCCATCGCGGAGGAGTACCAGCGACGCATCCGCAAGGTGAAGCAGGCTCTGTACCTCACGCATTTCCTGGACAGGCATCCCGGCATCCAGCACAAGGCCGGGGTACCGCTGGGTGGCACGTTCGTCCTGGTCCACCACCACATTCCCCAGCCCTCCCCCAACCGGCCGGTGCGGCCCGAGGCCGTGGGCGGGGACGTCGCCGGGCCTGTGGTGGCCGGGCGCGACGAGATGACGGGAGATGCGCGAAGGAAGCTGGCGGAGGCGCTGGAGCAACTGGACAGTTTCGAGGTGGTCTCCCGGGACCCCAACTTCCAGGCGCTGCGCGACCAGTACGCCGCCCCGGACCGGCTCATCGACCGCAACGCATCACTGGTGACCGACAAGGTCTACCTCGAGGCAGTGGCGGGGCTGCCCGACGGCGCCGTCATCGCCGACTTCTTCCTGCCGTACTGCTGCTGCTCCGACTGCACACCCATCCAGTTCACGCTGCCCTCGCCCCGGCTGGAGGTGACCTGGCAGCTCGGCTGCACCAACGTCGACGGTACGGCCGCTCTGGTCCTCACCGTCCCCCAAGCGACGGGAACCCTGTTGGTCCAGGTGGATGGCGGGCCGTTCAGCGAGACCACCGGCACCCTGCTGCTGGCGGCCGGGCCCCCACACACGCTGGTGGTGCGCGACAGTGCCGGCAACGAGTCCCGCACGCTGCACGTGACCGTGCCCCCCGCCCTGGTGATCGCGAATGCCTCCACGCAGGTGGATCCGACGGGCGACTCCTATGAAGTGACCTTCACCATCACCGGTGGTACGGCTCCCTATGAGGCCGAGCCCGGCACGCTGCAGGGCGACAAGTACGCCAGCGGGCCGGTCCGCACCGGCGAGACCCTGCAGGTGAAGGTGGCCGACTCACGCGGGTGCACCGTGGAGGCCACCTTCCAGGCGGAGCAGCCGGAATGCGACCTGCCCTGCGGCGGCGATGCCATCCGGGCGGGCCACCGCTTCTGGCTGCCGGAGGCGCAGCCCAACCTGCCCATCAACGAGCACCAGGCCGAGGTGGAGTCGTTCATGCTCCTGCTCCCCGACGGCACGCAGCTGGACCTCACCCCGGAGGTGGCCGAGATCCTCGAACAGGGACCGCGCCCCATCCGCACAGCGGACTTCCTCCCCCTGGTGCGGGAACGCTGGCTACAACCGATCAACGACCTGGTGGCCGAACACGTCGGATCGCCCGACTGGTTCCGACTGGAGTACGAGCCTGCGGCGGAGTCGCCGGTGGGCACGCTGTACGTCGAGCGCCTCACGTGCCTGGACTTCCGCTTCCTTGTGAACATGACGTGGATGCAGGGCCGCAAGGAGCAGCGCTTCGGGTTCGCGTACCACACCAAGGGCACCGAGATCACCGACCACCACGGCGAGGCCCAAGCCTTCCTCCCCCTGATGGGGGATGCCACCTCCAACAAGTGCCGCCCCAACGAGCCACCCGTGCCCCGATGCACGGGGACGGACCTGACAGTGGAGATCGGCCACGAGGGGCAGCTGCCCGAGGTGGTGTTCCACGCGAAGGTCTCCGACTCGGAGTCGCCGGTGGCGTTCCTCTGGGAGGTCCAGGACGGCGTGCCGGCGCTGGGTGGTGAACCGCGAATCCTGGTGAGCTTCGACCCGATCGAACCGGTGGAGAAGTTGGTGCGGTTGACCACCGTCACGAAGGACGGCTGCGTGGTCGTCACCGAGCGGGTCGTCAACCTGAGGCAGCTGGGCTGACATGACCGGGACGCCGTCGATCACCGTCCGCCGCCAAGTGGTGGAGGCCGACGTGCTGGGACGCGGGGTGGACGCCCTGGCCCTGCACCGCCGGCTCGCCGCGCTGTGTCGCGAGCAGGTACCGGCGGCGCTGGAGGCGGCGCTGGGACCGATCGACCCCGGCGACGTCCACCTGTCAGTGGATCGCCTGGAGCTGGAGGTGAGGGTGACCTCGATCGATGGCCTGGAGACCGAACTGGCGGAAGGCGTGCAGCGGGGCGTGGAGGAGTTCTTGCGCCGGCACGCCGTCCTGGCGGCCGACGATGGTGTGGCGCGTCGCTCCGCTGGAGAGGCCGTGGACGAGGCGCTGGTGGAGTTCCTGCGCACCGGACGGCTCCCGTGGTGGTTCAGCCTCGCAGCCGGCACGTCCCTGGAGGAGCACGTGCTGGAAGCGTGGGACGGATCCGGGCCAGACGCCGCCGGTCGCCGCGCAGGCCTGCTCCGGGAGGTCTTCGCCGATCCCGTGGCCCGTCAGCGGGCGGTGGCGCAGTTCACGGGGGGTTTCCTGGAGACCGTGCTGCGCGCGGTGGCACCGCACCTGCCGGTGGGTGCGGTGCGTGGGCTGGCGGACCGTCGGCTCTGGGCCGCAGCCCTGGGTGCGGCCACTTCCGGAGATCTGGCTGCGGAGGTGCGCTCCCGGCTTGGACCCGCCGCCCCCTTCCCCTCCGCCGAGCGCAGTCCTCGCGCCGGGCAGCGTTCAGGTCGCTCCCACTCCCCGACCGAACCGGAGATGGGCACGTCGCTGCGGGACGGGCCCGTCGGCTCCTCGGATGAGGGGGCCCCGCGGGCCCCGGCGCCGGCTGACGTGCCATCCCCGCCGGAGCGCCCGGGCCCCGGCGATCCGGACATCCGGTCGGGGTCCGCGGGCCCGTCCCCCACCACGGCCCGAAGACCCGTGCGGCCAGCGGACCGGCGGCCCCCGGAGCAGCCGGGGACGCAGCCGCCGGCGCTCGACCTGCCGAAGGGGTCACCGCCCGAGGCCATGAAACTGCACGACGGCATCTTGGTGGAGCATGCCGGGATGGTGCTGCTGTACCCCTTCCTCCCCCCCTTCCTCGAGATCCTCGGCGTGGTGGATGACAACCAGGTGATCGACCCGAACCGGGCCGTGTGCCTGCTTCACCTGCTGGCCACCGGCGAGCGCATCGCCCCCGAGCATCGGGTGACGGTGGCCAAGGTGCTGTGCGGGGTGCCGCTGGAAGCGGTGGTGAGTTCGGACGTCGGCATCTCCGACGACGATGTGGACGAGGCCGACGCGTTGCTGCGGGCCGTGATCGGTCACTGGGGGGCGCTGGGCGGCACCACCCCGGACGGGGTGCGGGGCGAGTTCCTGATGCGCCCGGGACTGCTGGCGCTGCAGCCCGACCACCACTGGCTGCTGCGCGTGGAGCCCGCCACCTCCGACATCCTGCTCGCCCGGTTGCCGTGGGGCATCTCGATGGCGAGCCTGCCCTGGCTCCAGCGACCGCTCCGGGTGGAGTGGGGGTGATGTCATGGCCATGGCGACGAAGGCGGCGAAGTCGCACTCCCCCTCAGTGAAGCGCTCCGACAGGTTCTTCAAGCCGGCCTCGCGCCCCCAGTTCTTCCCCGCCGTCTCCCGCAAGGCGTCCGCAGCGCCGATGGTGCAAGCGAAACTTGCCGTCAGCAAGCCGGCCGACCCGCTGGAGAAGGAGGCCGACCGCACGGCCGACACGGTGATGCGGATGCCTGCCGGGCAGGTGCCGGGGAGCGCCACCCAACCGGTGCAGCGCGCATCCACCGAACAGATGCAGAAAGCGCCCGAAGGACAGGTGCAGACAACTCCCGCGGAGCAGGTGCAGCGGACGGATGCGGGCACTCCCCCGGCCACGCATGTCACGGATTCGCAGATCCGGGGCGCCGCTGCGGGCGGGGAGACCCTGGGCTCGGACGTGCGCAGCTTCATGGAGCCGCGCCTGGGCGCGGACTTCTCTCCCGTCCGCGTCCACGCCGACGACGGGGCCGCCCGGCTCAGCAGCCAGCTCAGCGCCCGGGCGTTCACCTACGGCAACCACGTCTTCTTCGGGCGCGACCAGTACCAGCCGGGCAGCGACACCGGGCGCCGCTTGCTGGCGCACGAACTCACCCACACCGTGCAGCAGGGCGCAAGTGTGCGTCGCACTCCGGCGGCCGACGGCCCCGCGCAGGGACCGGCCGTCCAGCGTGCGCAAGGCACGGCGCCGGAGACGACGGCGGCGCAACGCACGGCAGAGAGGGCACCCGATCAACCGTCGGTCCAGAAGGCGGCGTCGCCCGCCATCACCACCACCGGTGCCCCGCCGCCGGTGCAGCGGTTGGGCATCCAGGACGCGCTGGACTACTTCGCGGACAAGGCCTACAACATCCCCGGCTTCCGCATGCTGACGCTGGTGCTGGGGTTCAATCCCATCAACATGCGCAGCACCCCGCGCACCGCCGCCAACTTCCTGCGTGCCCTGATCGAGATGCTGCCCGGTGGCAACTTCATCACCCGGGCGCTGGACAACCACGGGGTCATCAACAAGGCCGCTGGTTGGGTGGAGCAGAAGGTGGCGACGCTGGGCGACATCGGTGCCTCCATCATCCAGGGGCTGAGGCGGTTCCTGGACTCGCTGGGCTGGCGCGACATCTTCGATCTGGGCGGGGTCTGGGACCGCGCCAAACGGATTTTCACCGACCCCATCGGCCGCCTGATCGTCTTCGGCAAGGGCGTGGTGGTCGACCTGCTCACCCTGGTCAAGGAGGCCATCCTGCGGCCGCTGGCCGCCCTGGCCGAGGGCACCCCTGCCTATGACCTCCTCAAGGCTGTGCTGGGCCGCGACCCCATCACCGGCGAACCGGTTCCCCGCAACGCCGACACGCTGATCGGCGGCTTCATGAAGATGATCGGCCAGGAGGAGGTCTGGTTGAACATCAAGCGCGGCAACGCGGTGCCACGGGCGTTCGCCTGGTTCCAGGGTGCGCTGTCGGGCCTGCTGGGCTTCGTGAGGTCGATTCCGGCCACGGTCATCCGGACGCTGCAGTCGCTGACCTTCGCGGACGTCATCACGGTGGTGGGAGCCTTCCGGAAGATCGGTGGCGCCTTCCTGGGCATTGCGGGACGGTTCACGTCGTGGGCGTTCGGGCAGGTGGTGAAGCTGCTGGAGATCCTGTTCTCCGTGGTGGCGCCCGGGGTGCTGCCCTACATCGCCAAGGCCAGGGCCTCGTTCCAGACCATCCTGCGCAACCCCGTCGGCTTTGTCCGCAACCTGGTGACGGCCGGGAAGCTGGGGTTCCAGATGTTCGCCCGCAACATCCTGACGCACCTCAAGACCGCGCTCATCAGGTGGCTGGTGGGGCCCCTTGCTGATGCGGGGGTCTACATCCCGACGTCGTTCTCCCTCCTCGAGATCGTCAAACTGGTGCTCTCGGTGCTGGGGCTGGCCTGGCAGAACATCCGCGGCAAGCTGGTGCGGATCATTCCCGAACCGATCCTTTCGGGACTGGAACGCACCGCGGGGGTCCTGGTCACCCTGGTCCGGGATGGCCCCGCCGCCGCCTGGGAACAGATCAGGACGGAACTCACCGAACTCAAGGACACCCTGATCGGCCAGGTCACGCAGATGATCCAGACGGAGGTCGTCCAGGCCGCCGTCACGCGACTGGTCTCCATGCTGAATCCGGCCGGGGCCGTCGTCCAAGCCATCATCGCCATCTACCGCACCGTCACGTTCTTCATCCAACGGGCCGGCCAGATCGGTGCCGTGGTGGCTTCGTTCATCGACTCGATCGCCGCCATCGCCGCAGGCCAGATCAAGGGCGCCGCCAAACGGGTGGAGGACACGCTGGCCCGGACCCTCGTGGTCGTGCTCGGCTTCCTGGCCAACTTCGCCGGGTTGGGTGGCATCCCGGCCAAGCTGGTCGCGATCGTCAGGAGGGTGCGAACCCCCATCGACAGGGCCCTCGACAGGATCGTGGACTGGCTGGGGCGGATGCTCGCTTCCCTGGTGGCGAGGGCCCGGGGCTCTGCTTCGGATGCCAGGAGCGAGGCGATCCGGGATCAGGCGCGCGCCCGGCTGCTCGCTTTGACTGCCGGCGCCCGGGACATGGCCGCTGTTCGTGCGGCGGTGGTCACGGTGCGCTCCCAGATGGCTCCCCAGGGCTTGAGGGGCCTCGAGCTTCGTCCGGCCGGTGAGGAAGGCACCTACGACGTCATGGTGGCCGCCAGCCAGGCGAAGAAGAAGGCGACAGTGACGGACCATTTCACGAGGGCAGCGAGGCAGGCGGACGTCGCAGCGCGAGCCACCATCACCTACCATCAGGCTCCTGATGTCTCGTCACTCCGTTTCCCCAGGGAGGCCATGAGGCAGGGTGGCCAAGTGGTGCGTGGCCCCGACGGGAGACCCGTCATGGTTGCCTCGGGCGCGCCGTCTGCGAGCGCGGCTGGAACGCTTGTCATGCCGCCCCGGCAGGACCAGAGAAGTCTGGATGTCCAGGCGGCCTCCGGAAGGACCCTTCGCAGGGCCGGGTCCAATGCCAGCCACGCGGAGAACCACTTGGCCAACTTCATCACCGACACCCGGACGCGCACGTTCGTCGTCGGAGTGGAGATCAGGCTCATCGGCAGATGGACGCCGTGCTCACTGTGCGCCGGAACTCTGGCGCGGCTGGCCAGGTGGGTGCAGGGTCAGGCGCGAGGGCAGGAGGTGACCTTGGTCATCGACTGCGGCACCACACAACTCCACAGGGACTGGAACGGCGATGGCAACGCGCTGCGTGCAGCTCTCCAGGGGTGGCAGGTCAGTGGGACGTTCACGAACGATCTTGCGAGGGTGGTGGTGACATGAACGCCCGGGAACTCGCCCTGGCCCTTTCCGTGCTCGAGCAGAGGCTTGATGAGCGACTCATCCGGCACCTCCACGGCGCGGATGCCCCGACACCGGAGTCCCCCGGATCCGGGCTGGATGCCTCCTGGCTGGCGGAGGTCACGCCGGGGCAGACCCCAACGGGCGACGAGCAGCTGTTGCTGCTGTTGGCGCTGGTCCCCCACCTCCAGCCGGACCTCTTCGGGCTCCTGATCGCCCAGCACCTGCCCGAGGGCGGCGACCTCGCCGAGTTCGGTGGCGTCCGGGGTGAGCATCACCGTGGGGTGCTGCCCACCGGCGAGACGGCACAGTTCGTGCTGGCGGGCGACGACCTGGAGCGGCGACTGGAGGTACAGCGCCTGCTGTCCAGCGACCACTGGTTCGCGCAGCGCAGGGTGCTGTGGCTGGAGCGCGTCCGTGAAGGAGAACCCATGATGAGCGGACGGCTGGTGCTGGATCCGGAGGTGGTGGAGCGCCTGACGACGGGAGCTGTCAATCTTCCCGCCTTCAGCACCGACTTCCCCGCCGAGCACGTGGAGACGCAGATGAAATGGGACGACGTCGTCCTCAACCCGCAGACCCGGCGGCAGATCCGGGAGATCGAGAACTGGGTGACGTACAACGACGTGCTGCTGGACGAGTGGGGCATGGGCAAGCGGGTCAAGCCCGGCTACCGCGCGTTGTTCCACGGCCCACCGGGGACGGGCAAGACGCTGGTAGCCACGCTGCTGGGCAAGTCGACCGGGCGGCCGGTGTTCCGGATCGACCTGTCGCGGGTGGTGTCGAAGTACATCGGCGAGACGGAGAAGAACCTCGCGCGGCTGTTCGACAAGGCCCGGCACAAGGAATGGATCCTGTTCTTCGACGAGGCCGACGCCCTGTTCGGCAAGCGCACCGAGATTCGTGACTCCCACGACAAGTACGCCAATCAGGAGGTTGCCTACCTGCTCCAGCGGATCGAGACCCACGCCGGCCTGGTGATCCTGGCCACCAACCAGCGCGGCAACATCGACGACGCGTTCCTGCGCCGTTTCCAGGCCTCCGTCCACTTCCCGCCACCGCGGAGCGCCGAACGCCACGAGCTGTGGGTGAAGGCATTCCCGCCGCAGGTGAAGCTGGCCGACGACGTGGACTGGTACGACATCGCGCGGCGCTTCGAGCTGACGGGCGCCGGGATTGTGGGGGTGGCCCACTACTGTGCGCTGGAGTCCCTGGCGGGTGACGGGCGCCCCGTGGACCGCATGACGCTGGAGGCAGCCATCCTGCGGGAACTGGTGAAGGAGGGGAAGGTGGTCTGAACGAGACCTATCTATATGTATACCGTCGGGCCTCGGCTATCTGACGAGGCCCGACGCTCTACATATAGATAGGTTCGCTACACAGGCTCAGCTGGCAGCTCCGACGCGAGCGCGGACGGCGGCCAGGAACTCCTCTGCGTCGTGATCGCCGTGCTTGGGCAACATGAACGCGGAGTAAGGCCCCTGGAAGATGTAGCCGTAGCGGTCGTCCTCCTCCACGCCGGCGATGCCGCTCCACGCTGTGGAGGTGCGGGTGCCGCCCACCTCCTCGTGGATGCCGCCATCGTCCAGCCACAGGCGCACCTGACCCGTGACTCCCAGACCCGTCTCGTTCGACAAGCGCTTGAGCTCGGAGGTGATCAACCTGCGTTGGATCCATGGGAAACCGAGCCAGCAGACGAGGCCGAATCCCACACCCACAGCCAGTGCAACGAGCCAACCCACATCCAAGATCAGCTGGAACCCGAGCACCAAGGCGGCCGCCATCAGGAGCGAACAACCGATCCGCAACCGGCGCCACTGCTGGCGTATCGCCGGACGGGTTTGCACGCAGTACAGATTGAAGTGGGCCAAGTCGTCGTTGGCGATCGTGAAGCTGGCCCAGGCGTGCACGTCCACTGTGAGTCCTCCCCTGTTTCGTTGGCCGCGGGCACGGCTGATTCAGCGTAGCGAAACTCGCTGAATGCCGGGGTTGCACCTGACACAGTGTCAGGTGTGTGAGCACCATGGAATTCATCGTCAAGGACGCCGATCCCCTGCGCGTGGCCGGCGTACGGCAAGTTTTCGACTCGGTCCCCCT
>CAZPSO010000003.1:21026-29588 GCA_964588895.1 uncultured Tessaracoccus sp. | reverse complement strand
TGATGATGTAGACCAGCGAGAAGCTGGGCAGGTGCAGGCCCACCACGTTGTCGGCGCCCATCCAGACCCAGTTGTCCAGGTCCGTGACCGGGGGCAGGCCGAACCAGGCGGCGTCGTGGACCCCGGACCAGTCCACACGGTAGCCCCACTCCCACTCGCCCGTGGCGGAATTGAGCCCGTACTTCTGGCCGAAGACCACGTCAAAGATGGCGCTCAGCGCGTAGCCGGCCACCAGTGAGAGGAAGATGGCGATGCGACCGAGGAAACCGCGCAGGCCCACGCTGAGGATGATCACGATCAGCATGACGATGAACGCCATCCAGGCGTCCACCGGCCAGTACACCCCTGCCACCACGGGCGCCAGGTTGAACCCGATCAACATCACGACCGCGCCGGTGACCACCGGCGGTAGCGCCTTGTGGATCACGCGGGCGCCGGCGAAGTGGATGATCAATCCCACGATGAACAGGGTCAGGCCCACGACGAACAGGGCACCGGTCAGGTCGGACGGGTCACCTCCGGCGCTGTAGATGGCGGCAGCCACCCCCACGAACGACGCGCTCGAGCCCAGGTAGCTGGGGACGCGGTGCTTGACGATCACGAGGAACACCAGGGTGGCGATGCCGCTCATCATCACCGCCAGTTGCGGGTTCAGACCCATGAGCAGGGGGAACACGAAGGTGGCGCCGAACATGGCCACGACGTGCTGGGCGCCCAACCCCACGGTGCGGCCCCACCCCAGTCGCTCGCGGGGCATCACCACCGCTCCCGGCTTGAGTTGCCCCTCGTTGTGCAGCTTCCAGAACATGGCTTGGTGCCCCTCTCGTCGCGGGAATGTTACTGCCTTATGCGCGCGTGCCACACGTCGGCCCACCGGTCGGTCGCTAGGCTGGAGTCATGGCACACGATGTGGTGGTGATTGGCGCCACCATCGCGGGGTTGACAGCTGCTCGCCGGTTGGCTTCCGAAGGGTTCGGCGTGCTCGTGCTGGACCCCTCCATCGCCCACGTCACCGCATCCATCGGTCACGGAGTGGCCGCCGTCGCGCACGCCAGCACCGTGGCCAACATGCGGGCCGCATACGGCGACGTGGCCGTCGAGGAGCACGTGCGCCGCAACGTCGCCGGCATGGAGCAGATCCGGAGGGTTGCTGCCGCGGCCGGCATGGAGCTTGAGCAGCGTGACCTCCACGACCATTCCCTGGGCTTCGCCCTGGAGCGGGAGTTGGCGGAGTTGGCGCGCCTGATCACCCGCTCGGATGCCTCGGTGGAGCTGTTGCAGTCCCCGCGCCGGCGGCGCGCCGACGCCGGCCTGGTTTCCGCGGCGCTGTGCGTCGACATGGGTGCCTACGCAGAGGCGCTGACCGCCCAGGCCCGCACCGCGGGGGCCCGACTGCACCACGACGTGACCGTCATCCGGTTGCAGCGCGGCGACGGTATCTCCAAGGTGGTGTTCCGCAGCAACGTCGACTGGACCGAACCGCCCACGGTCGTCACCGCCAAGGCCGTGGTGGACACCATCAGCGTCAGCCCCTGGGGGAGGATGGCCCGCTCCGCACCGACCCAGTTGGTGCCGACGCTGCGGGTCAGGCCGGTGGTGCCCGAGGAGGTGGTCACCCTGACCTCCGGGCCGCCGGTGTGGATGGTGCGGCCCATGGGCGAGGATGCCCTGCTGTTGGGCCCCAAGTCGCAGCACGACACCGTCGACGCCCAGGCAGCGGATCTGGCCCGGTGGGCCGAGGCCGAGTTGCTGGACATGCACCCCGATCCCCTGGAGGCACGCACCGGCGTGCTCACCATCGACCCTAGTGACCACGGCCGGCCCATCGTCGGGGCATCCGCCATCCCGGGTGGCTACTACGTGCGCGGAAACGGCCGTGGTGAGCTGATGAACGGCACGGCCAGCGGCGCCTGGCTGGCGGCAGTGTTGCTGGGGGAGGACCCGGCCGGGAAGGACGCCGCTCTGCCCGCATTCTCGCGGGCCCGGGCCGCGGTCCGCGGACTGCTGAGGCGCTGAGCCTGCCCCCACGGCCTACAGTGGGCCTTCGTGGAAGCAGTCATTGTGTACGTCGGTCTGGTGGTGGTGGTCCTGGTGGGCGCCATCACGCAGCGGTTGACCGGCTTGGGATTCGCGTTGGTGGCGTCCCCGTTCCTGGTGCTGATGGTGGGCGCCGACGTGGGTGTGCCGTTGTTGCAGGTGCTCAGCATCGTGGCATGCATCGTCGTGCTGGCCTCTACTTACCGGGACGTGGAGTGGAAGAAGGTGGCCACGCTGGTGCCGCCCGCCCTGGCCGGGGTGGTGCCCGGTTGGCTGCTGTTTCGCTGGATGGAGCCGGGGGCCCTGTCCATCCTGATCGGCTCGCTGGTGCTGGTGGCCCTGGTGGCGATGGCCGCCGACGAGCGCACCCGCGTCTTCCGCGGTACCGGCGGACTGGTGGGGGCCGGCTTCCTGTCGGGATTCATGAACGTCACCGCCGGTATCGGCGGCCCAGCCCTGGTGCTCTACATGCTCTCGACGGCATGGGAGCACCGGTACTTCATCGCGTCCAGCCAGGTCTACTTCATCGCCATCAACAGCGGATCCCTGTTCTTCCACGGCATACCGCAGTTGGGCGTCGGCCTCTGGGTGCTGGTGCTGGCGACCATGCTGGCGGGCATGGTGCTGGGCCACCTGCTGAACAAGAGGGTCGGGCCCCAATTGGCCGGCAAGCTGGTGGTGGTGATCGCCGCGGTGGGGTCGCTGGCCAGCATCGTGCGCGGGGTCAGCGAACTGCTCTGATCAGATCCACAGGTTGCCGAGCCACATGCGCATCAGCCACTCGGGGCGGGTCATCAGCTCGGCCGTGAGGATGGGGTAGATGAAGGCGAAGTTGAGGACCACCAGCGCCACAGCCACCCCCACCAGGGCTGACCGGAAACGTCGCTGTGCAGAGCCGACGGGACCCAGCAGCTTGCCCAGCACCATGGCCAGGGCGATGCAGCTGAACGGGATGATCATGATGGCGTAGAAGAAGAACAGCGGGCGCTCGGCGTACTGGAACCACGGCAGCCAGACGGCGGCCACGGCCAGCACGGGGACGGAGAAGCGCCAGTCCCGTCTTCCGAGCCAGAACCACAGGGCCGCAACCAGCGCGGCTGCCGCCATCCACCACAGCAAGGGGGTTCCCATGGCGGAGACGATCCGCAGGCAGGTGGTGCCCACGGCCTCGCAGCCCTGTTCTCCGGGCTCGATGCCGTTCTCGGCGCTGATGCCGATGGGACGGATCATCAGGAGCCATCCAATGGGGTGCGCCTCGTAGGGGTGCTCCGCGTCCTTCATGCCCTGCCCCGTGTGGAACCCGTACATCTGCTGGTGGTAATGCCAGAGCGAACCCAATGCCGAGCCGAACATCTTCACCGCCGGATTGTCGGGGTTGTTCGCGCCCCAGTCACGGTAGTAGCCGCCGTCGGTGCTCAGGTAGCCCCACCACGTGGCCAGGTAGGTGGGCACCGCCAGCACCACCATCTGCACGAACGCGGCGGGGGCGTCGATGGCGATGGACAGCCACGACTTCTGGCCCGCGCCGGCCAGCCGTCGGGCTCCCAGGTCCCACGCGACGGCCACGATCCCGAAGACGGCCAGCAGGTAGAGGGAGTTCCACTTCACCGCGCACGACAGGCCGAACAGGATGCCGGAGAGCACCCGCCATGGCCGCCACAGCAGCAGGGGCCCGAACCGGCCGCCGAGGTCGCGCAGCTGGTGTCTCTCGAGGTGGCGGGCCAGGCGCTGGCGGAACCAGTCCCGGTCGGCAACCAGCGCGGCGACGGCACCGACGGCGAAGGTGGCCTGGAACACGTCGAGCAGGGCGATGCGGCTCATCACGAACCCAAGCCCGTCGAAGGTCATCAGCACCCCCGCGATGCCGCCCACCAGCGTGGAGCGGGATAGGCGGCGTGCCAGCCGGATCACCAGGAACACCATCAGCGCCCCGAAGACTGCGGCCATGAATCGCCAGCCGAAGGGATTGAACCCGAACATCAGCTCGCCGAGGCCGATCAGGATCTTGCCCAGCGGCGGGTGGACCACGTAAGAGGCCTGGTCCAGGATCACATCGGCCCAGTTGCCTTCCAGCACTGCCTCGTTGGCGCCGTCGGCCCAGTCCTTCTCGTAGCCGAACTTGATGAGGGTCCAGGCGTCCTTGGCGTAGTAGGTCTCGTCGAACATCACCTTGTGGGGAGAGCCGATGTTGTACAGGCGCAGACCCAGAGCCACCAGCGTGATGCTGATGGTGGTGATCCACCCGGTGCGGCGGTCGCGGAGGCGGCCTTCCTGCAGGGCCTGGGTGGTGGTCAGCACGCATTGCATTCTATGCAGAAGCTAAGGGTCCGGCCGTGCAACGCCTCGGTCACCGGGGATGGGGCCCTAGGCTGGTTGCATGGATTCCTCAGGCAAGCTCGTCCTGGCGGCCACGCCCATCGGTTCCCGGCGCGACGCGTCCCCGGCACTGGTGGAGTTGCTGGAGACCGCCGACGTGGTGGCCGCGGAGGACACCCGGCAGCTGGGAGCGCTGTTGCGACGGCTGCAGATCAGGGTTGGGGGGCGGGTTGTGTCCTACTTCGAGGGCAACGAGGCCGAGCGCTCCGGGGAGCTGGCGGACGCCGTCGCGGATGGGGCGGTGGTGGCGCTGGTCACCGATGCTGGCATGCCCAGCGTCAGCGACCCCGGGTTCCGGGTGGTCAACGCTTGCGTCGAGCGGGGGCTCCGGGTCACGGCCCTGCCCGGGCCGTCTGCGGTGCTCACCGCGTTGGCGTTGTCCGGTCTGCCCACCGATCGCTTCTGCTTCGAGGGGTTCCTGCCGCGCAAGGGCGGGGAGCGTCGGGCACGGCTGGCTGAGCTGGTGGCGGAGCGTCGCACCATGGTGTTCTTCGAGGCCCCCCACCGGTTGCACGAGTTCCTGGTGGACGCGGCCGAGGTGTTGGGTGAGGACCGGCGGGGCGCGGTGTGCCGGGAGATGACCAAGCCGCACGAGGAAATCATCCGCGACACCCTCGGCTCCCTGCGGGACTGGGCCGACGGGGGCGTGCGGGGCGAGGTCACCCTCGTGGTGGCCGGCGCCCCGGCGGAGGCCACGTCGATGCAGGAGGGTCTGCAGCTGGTGAGGACCCGCATGGACCAGGGGGAGAAGCTCTCGTCGGCCGTGGGTGAGGTGGCGCGGGCCACCGGCCTGTCGCGCAAACAGTTGTACGAAGCCGCGCTCGCGGCCAGGAAGGCGTGAGAAGTGACCATCATCCAGGAACTGGGCCTGCCCCGGCTGCCGGAGCCGCTGCCGCGGCCCGTGCCGGACAACCACACCCACCTGAAGTCCACCGTCGAGTACTCCAAGCTGCCGCCGGGCCCGTCCCTGGACCTGGCCGAGGCCGCAGGGGTGATGGGCGTGGTGGACGTTGGCTATGACCTGGAGTCGTCCCGGCACGCCATCGAGTGGGCGCAGAAGGACCCCCGGGTGGTGGCTGCCGTGGCGCTGCATCCCAATGACGCCGCCCGGACCTACCAGCACGGCGGCCGGGTGGCGTTGAACGCCGAGCTGGCCCAGTTGCCCGAGCTGGTGGAAGCCGACGGGGTCCGCGCGGTGGGGGAGAGCGGGCTCGACTACTACCGCACCCGCGACGCCGAGGCGCAGGACGCCCAGGCGCTGTCGTTCGACATCCACATCGAACTGGCCCGCGAGTTCGAACGCACCCTGGTGATCCACGACCGTGACGCGCACGCGGACATCCTGAAGGTCCTGGACCGCCACAAACCGCTGGAGCGCGTGGTGATGCACTGCTTCTCCGGCGACGCCGATTTCGCCCGCGAGTGTTCGTCCCGGGGGTACTGGCTGTCGTTTCCCGGGGTGGTGACGTTCGGTTCGGCGGATGCCCTGCGGGAGGCCGCCCGCGTGACGCCGGCGGAGAAGATGCTGGTGGAGACCGATGCGCCGTACTTGACGCCCAAGCCCGAGCGGGGCAAGCCCAACGCCCCCTACCTGCTGCCCCACACCGTGCGGTTCCTGGCCGAGCTGCTGGAACGCGATTTGGCGAGTTTCTGCGACCAGGTGAGGTCCAACACGTTTGCGGCCTACGGCGGTTCGTGGGGTCGGGCATGAGCCGGCTGCTGGATCCGCCCACCATCCGGAGGATCGCCGCCGAGCTGGACCTGCGCCCCACCAAGCAGCGTGGCCAGAACTTCGTCCACGACGCCAACACCGTGCGCCGCATCGTGGCCATCTCCGGCGTCAAGGCCGACGATGTGGTGCTGGAGATCGGGCCGGGGCTGGGATCGCTCACCCTCGGCCTGCTCGAAGTGGCGCGGGAAGTGATCGTGGTGGAAATCGAGGACCGCCTGGCCGGGCGACTACCGCAGACGGTGGCGGAGCAGATGGGGGACGAGGCGGCCGCACGGCTGCACGTCGTGAACGCCGATGCGCTGCGCGTGGATGAGCTGCCAGGCCCGCCGCCCACGGCCGTGGTGGCCAACCTGCCGTACAACGTGTCCGTTCCGGTGATCCTGCACCTGCTCCAGCGGTTCCCGTCCTGGACCAGGGGCCTGGTCATGGTGCAGCTGGAAGTGGCCGACCGGCTGGTGGCGCCGCCGGGCAGCAAGGTGTACGGGGTCCCCAGCGCCAAGCTGGCGTGGTACGCCGACGCGAAGAAGGTGGGCACGGTGCCGCCGAAGGTGTTCTGGCCGGTACCCAACGTCGAGTCCGGCCTGGTGGCGATCACCCGCCGGGATCCCCCGGAGGGCGACCGCGCCGCCACCTTCAAGGTGATTGACGCAGCATTCGCGCAGCGGCGCAAGATGTTGCGTTCGGCCCTGTCCGGAATGGCCGGGTCCTCGGCCAGGGCCTCGGAGGCGATCGAGGCGGTGGGTATCGACCCGCAGGTGCGTGGCGAGATGATCGACGTCGCCCAGTTCGCCCGCATCGCAGCCAGCTTGGTGGGGGGTCGCTGATAGGTTGAGGGCGTGAATGCAGCGGTGCGGGTCCGGGTGCCCGCCAAGGTCAACCTCTGTCTCGCGGTGGGCGCAACGGATGCGGACGGCTACCACGAACTGGCCACCGTCTTCCAGGCGCTTTCCCTCTTCGACGACCTCGAGGCCAGCCGGGCCAAGCCGGGCGAGTTCCGCCTCACCTTCCGCGGTGAGGGGGCCGCGTTCCTGCCCACCGATGGGCAGAACCTGGCCGTGCGCGCCGCCCGGGCGCTGGCCCACCGCTTCGACGTGGCCGACGCCGGCGTCGAGATGCAGATCCGCAAGCGCATCCCCGTGGCAGGTGGCATGGCTGGCGGGTCGGCGGACGCCGCCGCCGTGCTGGTGGCCTGCAACCACCTGTGGGGGTGTGGCGCCACCGACGAAGAACTGGCGGTGCTGGGGGCCACGCTGGGGGCCGACGTGCCGTTCGCGTTGCTGGGCGGCACGGCGCTGGGCAGCGGTCGCGGTGAGGTGGTGGAGCCGATCGCCACGCCGGGCAGCTACCACTGGGCGCTCGCCTTGTCGCACACCGGCCTCTCCACGCCGGCGGTGTTCCGACAATTCGACGCAATGAATCCCGAGACGGGGGCGACCGAGGTGGATCGTGACCTGCTCGACGGCCTGGCGGCAGGCGACCTCGAGAAGGTGGGCGCGTCGCTGCGCAACGACCTGCAGGAGGCGGCCCTCTCACTCCACCCCACCCTGGCTGCCACGCTCGACATGGGCCGCGACGCCGGCGCACTCGGCGCGCTGGTCTCCGGATCCGGGCCCACGTGTGCGTTCCTAGCGCGCGACCAAGAGCATGCGCGCCGGATCGGTGATGCGCTGGCGGTGTTCTCCGGGGTCCGCGCGGTGCGCGTCGCCCACGGCCCAGTGCCCGGTGCGCAGGTGGTGGAGTGAATGCTTCCGTGCGCTGAGCTCTGCCCGCGTGCTGGTTCCTTCGGGACGCTGCGCTCTCCTCGGATGCTGGGCTTGTCAACGCACGGTGTCCGGATGTGTGGGTCCGGGAGCAGTGGGGGTGTTGATGACTGACGAAGTGGATGCGCTGGTTGCTGACTGGCGTCGTGAACGCCCCGACCTGCAGGTGGACTCCATGCAGGTGTGGTCCCGGATCCATCGCGTGGCGGCGCTGTTCGAGACGGGCCGGAGGCGGGTGTTCCGTGAGTGTGAGCTGGAGGGCTGGGAGTTCGACGTGCTGGCAGCGCTCCGCAAGGCGGGTGCGGAGGTGGGCCTCTCCCCGGGTGAGCTGATGCGCGATACGCATGTCACGTCGGGCACCATGACCAACCGCATCGAGCGGCTGCGGCAGCGGGAGTTCATCACGCGGGAGGCGGATCCCAGGGACCGCCGCGCTGCGGTGATTTTGTTGACCGACGCGGGCCGCCACCGCGTGGACCGCGCCATCGCGTCGCTGCTGGCGTGGGAGCAGGAACTCCTGACCGACTTCAGCCCGGATGAACGGACCGATCTGGCGGGCCTCCTCCGCAAGGCGTTACAGGTCCTGACCCGACCTCGGTGAGCCAGGAAGCCGCACCCGGCTTCTGTGATTGAGCGGGAGGGTCTGGAGGTGCCGCC
>CAZPSO010000003.1:14027-20926 GCA_964588895.1 uncultured Tessaracoccus sp. | reverse complement strand
CCAGGAAGCCGCACCCGGCTTCTGTGATTGAGCGGGAGGGTCTGGAGGTGCCGCCTCCCCTTTCTCGGTGTTGAGTGGGGGGCTTGCCGACGTGTCGAGATCGGCCCTTCCCGGTGGTTGGATAGGAGGCTCGGCGGACGTGTCGGGCTCCGTCCCGGCGAGTGCACTTGTGGTTGGTCGGTGTGCAGTTGTGGAGCGGTGGACGGACCACATGTGTACTGCGATCAGCCATAACTGCAGCTTCCGACCGGCGGTGTCTCGTGGGTCGGGTAGGAGAACTCGGTCGACGTGTCGGCTCCGTCCGCGACGGTGCACTTGTGGTTGGTCAATGTGCAGTTGTGGAGCGGTGGACGGACCACATGTGTACTGCGATCAGCCATAACTGCAGCTTCCGACCGGCGGTACCGCGCTGATCGAGTAGGAGGCGCGGCCGACGAGTCGAGACCTACTCTTTCGCCTCGGGCTCCTCGCGCTCGTCGAGGGCTTCGATCAGTAGCTTGGGATCCGGCTTGAGGTGGGCCATGCCGTTCCAGGCGAGGTTGATCAGATGGCGGGCGACGACGACCCTGTCCGGGGTGCGGTTGTCCAGCCACTGCTGGCCGGTCATGGCGACGAGGCCGACGAGCGCCTGGGCGTAGAGCCCGGCGAACTGGGGGTCGTGGCCGCGCACTTCGAACTCTGCACCCAGGATGTCCTCCACCTGGGCGGCGATGTCGCTGAGAATGGAGGCGAATGATCCGCTGGTGAGGCCGGCCGACGAGTCGCGCGCGAGGATCTGGAATCCGTCGGGGCACTGGTCGATGTAGTCGAGCAGCGCCATGGCGCCGCGCTCGAGGAGTTCGCGGGGCCGGGCGTCGGGCGTGGTCAGCGCCTCGCGGATTTCGTCGTGCAGGCGACGTGACTCACGGTCCACCACCACGGCGTAGGCGCCCTCCTTGCCGCCGAAGTGTTCATAGACCACGGGCTTGCTGACCCCGGCACGGGCCGCTATCTCCTCCACGGAGGTGCCCTCGAAGCCTTTCTCGGCGAACAGTTCCCTGCCGATCTCCAGTAGCTGCTCTCGACGTTGGGCGGACGTCATCCTCACCCGGCCGCGGCGGGCCCGGGAAGAGTCGAGGGATGCTGACATGAGCCCCATCCTCCCGTACTTGTTGCCGCAGCGCCAACGCCCTGTTTCGGCATGGCCAAGCCGGCGGCGTTTCCCCGGGCGCGAAGGATCATATCGGATTTGCGGTGGGACTCTTGCGGGACAAGCATCGATTGTCTGTCCCTTGGGTGGGATCCGATCCGGAATCTTTTGTTTCTGTGTAGGCTTTAATTCGCCGTCCCGGAAGGACGGTGAAGGTTCCAGCGCAACGAAGACAGGAGCAATTCATGCGAGAATCCCAACGACGGGCGCGTGCCCGGTTGGTGGCCATCGCCGCTCTCGGGACGGCCGTGGTGATGGCGACGGCCAACACCACGATGGCAGCCCCCGAGGAGTCATCCATAACAGTGGCGGTGGACTGGTCCGCGGAGCGTCAGCACGTGGATGGGTTCGGCGGATCGTTCGCCTTCCACAAGGCAGGCACGATCCAGCGTCTCGGGGAGCCGCTCTCCGGCGAGATCCTGGACATGATCTTCGACCAGGAGACGGGGATCAACCTCGACATCGTCCGCGTCATGGTGGGTGACGGCGGCATCAACGAATGGGGCGACAGCCTCTATGACGGACCCACAGAAACGATCCAGCCCGCACCCGGAGACTACGTCTGGGACATGTCCGACTGGGAGGAGCGCAAGCAGGACTTCGACGCCTACCAGATCTGGCTGATGCAGGAGGCCCAGGCGCGAGGCATCGACACGATCCTTGCCAGCGTGTGGAGCCCCCCGGCCTGGATGAAGCAGAACAACAGCGTTCTCCGATCGGGTTGGGGTGGGCCACCGAACAAGCTCCGCCTCGACATGTACCAGGAGTTCGCCGACTATCTCGCCGAGTACGTCGAAGGCTACGAAGAGCACTTCGGGATCAAGATCACCCACATCTCGCCTACCAACGAGCCAGACCTGTCCACCAGCTACTCCAGCAATGAGTGGAGCCCTCAGGAGCTCAGCGACTTCGTAGGCAATTACCTCGGACCCACGTTCGAGCGTCGCGGCGTGGAGGCGAAGATCGTCGTCGGAGAGGCGGTCGCCTTCGATGAACGCTGGGCGCTACCCTCGCTCCTCGACCCCGGGACCGAGCCTTACGTCGACGTCGTGGCGGCCCACGCCTACACCGGCTTGATCAACGGCGAGACCGAACCCAGGGCCAATGCGTTCCAGACCACCAACGAACTCGGCAAGACCCTGTGGCAGACCGAGTACATGAACAACGGCGCCCCCCGGGACAACTGGTTCATCAGGAACACCATGGACGACGGGTTGCGCTACGCCACCCTGGTGTCGAACATGTTCGAGATCTCCCAACTCAACGGCTACTTCTGGTGGTGGCCGGCTGCCAATAACGGCGCCGACGGCTCAGACCTGATCCGTCTCATGAACGACGGGACCCCACAGTCGGGCGCGCCGACGGAGACCGGCGAGTACCGGGTGTTCAAGCGTTACTACACCATCGGCCAGTACAGCCGGTTCGTCGACGACAACTATGTGGTGATCGGTGCGGACCACACCCCGGTCGACGGCGTGACTGTCAGTGCGTTCAAGAACGACGAGACGGGCAATTTCACCATCGTTGCCACCAACAACAACGACGAGGACATCGATCTGGCAATCGATCTGGAGGGCGGGTTCCCGTTGCCCCCCGAGTCCAAGGACGACTGCAAGGCCGGGGGCTGGAAGACGTTCACCAACCCCTCGTTCAAGAACCAGGGGCAGTGCGTCTCCTCGGTGGCTGCGGGCAAGGGATTCCCGTCGGCTGTGGTGCCTTACCGGACCTCGCCGAACGAGAACATGCGCAAGCTGGAGTCCATCGCCACCCAGGATCGCTCGTTCGACACGACGCTGCGCGCGCAGAGCGTGACCACGTTCGTGCCCAGCAGCGGCGAGATTGCGGAACTGCCTGACCGCAAGGACGTCTTCTCCACCTACGTGGCGGCCGAGAATGACGGCCAGTCCGCTGGCCTGCAGGTGGCCGTCGCGGAGGACCGGGGCGAGGTCATCACCGGTGTGCTCGACGGGAGCCACCTTCGCTACGCCAACGTGAACTTCGCCGACGGGTCGGCTTCCGGTGCAGCGGACCGCAAGGGCATCCTGCGGATCCATGCCGACGTCGCACCCGTGGAGGGTGGGGCGATCGAGGTGAGGCTTGGTGATCCTGCCGGGACCCTCGTGGCAACCCTGGAGGTGCCCTCAGGCGGCCAAGACGAGTGGCAGAGTGTCTCGGCCTCCGTTGACACGAGCATCGGTGGCGCCCGCGGCTACCACGATCTCTACCTCGTGTTCACCGGGGGCTCCGGTGAGCTGTTCGACATCCATGAGGTGGAGTTCAGCGACTGACCCTCTCAGCGACACCCCGGACCCTCCGCGCCCAACTGCGGGGGGTCCGGGCTGTCTTGAGGCTCAGGGCGTCTTCGGGCTCAGGCCCGCAGTCACCACCCAGCAGTCGGTGAGATGGTCGTCGATCAGGCCGATGGCCTGCATGGTGGCGTAGAGGGTGACGGGGCCGACGAAACCGAATCCGGCCTTCTTCATCTTCTTCGAGAGGGCTGTGGTCTCCGGGGTGAAACTGGGAAGGTCCTCGAAGTGCCGGACACGTGCAGCTCGCGGCGGGGGAGTGTGGTCGACGAACCAGTCCATCAGGTGCTGGCCGTCCTCGTGGAGCTGCAGCAGCGCGCGAGCGTTGGTGATAGCAGCACGAATCTTGGCCCTGTTGCGGATGATGTCGGCGTTCTGGGTGAGACGCTCGACGTCATCCTCCGAGAAGTTGGCCACCAGGACCGGGTCGAACCCGTCGAAGGCGTCCCGGAAGGCATCTCGTTTGCGCAGCACGGTGATCCAGCTGAGCCCGGCCATGAACCCCTCCAGCGCCAGGCGTTCGTACAGTTCCTTCTCGCTAGGGGTGTCCGCTATTGGCTGGCCCCATTCCTCGTCGTGGTACGTCTCGTAGAGCGGGTCACCTGTGCCGAAGCAACGAATCTTCTCGGTCATACACTCATTGTGGGCACCGAGGGTGTCTGGTAACCAGGATCCCCCAAACCTGTGGAAAGCCTGGCCGCGGGAAGCCCTGCGACAACTCGGCTAGACTTGGGCGCCGAGGCCCTCGGCAGGGGGCCTGAACCCCGGTTGGTCTTTCGGCAGGGCCCGCCTGACTTTGAATCAGGATTAGCGAAGTAGGTTCGACTCCTACCCGGGGTGCTGGGTTGACTAGGCCATATGTGTTCCAAGCGGGATTCCGTGCAACATGCGTGCAACATCGCTCGACGTGTCACCCGCCGGGGAGCGTCCCAAGTGCTCACACCGCTTCCGTCGGGGTCGACTCCCATGCACTGCGGTAGAACTTGCCGTCGCGCAGCAGTTGTCGCCGCGAAAGGGTGACTGGCCGGCTGTGCGGGAAACACCGCCTTGTTCATCGAGAGCCTGGACGGTTCGAGCCAGAGATGGTTTCCGACTGAACCCACGACTCTGCCTCACCGCGCACGCGCGAGTCTTGGGTGCCCTAGGGCGGATGGGCTCACACCGATGTTGAGGTGGCGAACTATGGACCGTCGCAGGTGGGGTGTGCGTCTCCCGTTGCGATAACACGATCCGTTATCATGCGGGTATGGAGTATGGGCGGCGAATCCGGGCACGTCGGAATGCATTGCACCTGTCACAACGTGACGTAGCTGAGCGCTCTGGTGTGAAGCAGCCGTTGATCTCGGCGATCGAGACGGGTAGGCGCGAGCCCTCGGCCGCGACCAGGGCGGCGCTCGACCGGGTGCTGGCCGTTCGCCCCTCGGAGGTGCTGAGCGTTCTCAGGCAGGAAGCGCTCGCGGTCATAGAGCGCCATCGGGGAGCCACGCCACTGGTGTTCGGCTCGGTGGCTCGAGGGACCGACAGCCCAGAGTCCGATGTTGACCTGCTGGTCACCTTCGATCAGGACGCGGGCATCACCGACCTGCTCGCCATGGAGGATGAACTGACGGAGTTGTTGACCGTCCCAGTCGACGTGGTCTCGGCGGGATCGTCGGGCCGGGTCATAGATCGGGCGCTCAAAGAGGCGGTCCCGCTGTGACTGGTGACCGCGCTGTCCAGTTCGAGCGCATTCGTGAGTGGCTGGATGATCTGGCTGGGTTCGGCGCCGATGCTGCCTACCTGGTCGGTTTGGGGCAGGAGGCTTATCTGGCTGACACTGCCCAGGGACGGCTGTTGCGGAATGCGGGCGAGCGGCTACTCATCAAGGTGGCCACGATCGTGGAACGTCTGCCCAGCGACTTCAAAGCGGAGTATCCCGACATCGAGTGGTCCAACATCAACCGGATGCGGAACCTGGTCGCCCATCGGTCCGACAAGGTCAACGACGACCTCATGCTCGTCACACTCCGCCGCGATATCCCGGCACTCATCAACCGACTCGGTCTTTCCGGCTGACCGGCGCCGGCCACTGCTCGCGACGTGTCGATGAGCTCGAGAGACGGGTGCACTGTCTGCCGCAAACAATCCAGGACGAACTTGCCAGGTCCCGAAAGTTCGCTGCGGCAGTTCCCGCGAGCCGAGTCAATGCCATGAGGAGAGTTGGGCGGCGTTTTCTCCGTAGCTGGTTTCTCCGGTGGTGGCGGCGATGACCAAGTCGTGGGCCGGGTCGTCAGGGGGCATCAAGATCGATGCCGCTGAGCCCGTAGAACACACAACGAGGGACAACCGAGCTGCCGCCTCGCGAATGGCGCGCACGGTGGCCTCCTGCTTGCTGATGCCCTCGGCTTCCGCGAGCAGTGCCAGCGTCTTGTCATCTTCGGGCGTTAGTCGCAAAGTTATCGCCTGCATCAAACGGTACCTCTTGGTATCTTGCGCTCATGCCGCGGATGGGCCGAACTGTGAGACGTGCTTCGTCATCTCTGGCTAGAGCGCAGGAGCGGTGGCAATTCACGTAGGGAACGAATTCGTTCGGCTTCATCCAGAGGGCCAGCGTCGGCACGATCCAGGTGAACAGCTTGGAGACCCGCCTCGCGTGGAGCCTGAACGTCCAGCGCGTACACGTCACCCACGTGGAGTGCACTATGGACCTCCACGTTCAGGGCCGCGCAGACTTCGCGATAAGTGGTGAGATCAGGCTTGGCCGCCTTCAAGCCCTCTGCCGTGAACACATACGGGAACCGGTCATCCAAACCGACGGCTTTCAGCTTCGCGTGCTGTTGCTCCTCCGTGCCATTAGTCAGGACGGCCGTTATGACCGGCAGCCCGGAGATCTCCTCCAGTGTCTCTTGAACGTCGTCGAAACATGTCCAAGCGGCCTCGTAGTGGCGAAGGTAGCCGGAGAAGGCGACATCTAGTTCAGTGTCGTCGCCGACCGGGCTGTCGATGAGAGGCAGGAAGTCGCGCATCCGGCGGCGGCGTTGTTCAGCAAACGTGATTTCACGGGTTCGCCAAGCGGGGAAGTGTTTCTCCTCGGCGCCGAACCAAGCCGCAGCGAGCTCGTCGGTAAGGGTCGCCCCCAGTCCGGGCAGCCACAGTTCCAGGGCCTTTGTCGCAGACCCAACGTGATCGATCAAGGTGCCGTCGAGGTCGAAGATCACGGCCTGAATGTGACTCACCATGCGAAGTCTAAAGGACCCACTCTTGCCATCCCGAGCGCCCGGCCATCCCCGGCTCAGCGCACCCGGCGACGTGCGCACATGCCATGCCGGGGGCCCCGAAGGCAGACCCCTAGGCTGCGGGGTATGACCGACACCGCCTGAATGCTCTACCTTGCCGCGATGCAAGCGAGGCATGCAGCCGATGGG
>CAZPSO010000003.1:0-13927 GCA_964588895.1 uncultured Tessaracoccus sp. | reverse complement strand
GCAGCCTTGAACATCAGGGTCACTTCGGGTCGGGCGTACCGCAGGCCGTCATCGGCGATCCACGTGACGTCTTCGAGAGCCTCGGTGTGCGCAGGGTGGCGCTTGTTGGTCCAGCGACCGTCGGTGTCCGGGGTGAATGGAACATCGAGGACCCAGGGCGAGGTCGCGTTGCGGCGGACCCATACCTGGCTGTCGGGCCTGACGTCTTTGAACCGATCGTCGAATGGGCGAAACCAACCGTCGTCGACGTTCCAGGGTGTCCATGCGTCCCCCAGGAATCGTCTGAAGGCCTCCGCATCGCGGGACAAGATAGAGATGTCCATGTCTTCGTGGTGGCGACTGACCCCTGTGAACACCTCGATGCTCCAGCCGCCGATGATCCACCATGGCCGATCAAACCCCTTCATGAACGCGGCGACTGTGCTCGGGTCGAGTGGGTCCCAACCGCCGTACCAGCGATCGAAGTCCTCCGGCGGGAGGGGCCGAGCGGCAGGAGGTTGTGCCGAGGGAGGCTTGGCAGGCGTGGTGGGTGACACGGTCCATAAGCCTAGGTGAGGATCGCAGTCACATGCCGCGTTGCTGTGTTCGGCCATGGTGCTGCTCGCAGTGGCGGCGACGAGGACCAGGCTCTTGTAGGTTCTGATCATGGCGATGGTCGGGATGGATGGCTCGGTGTCGATTGCGGAGAACTTTCGCCGTTTCGCATGTCTGGAGGCAGCAGGACGCTCACCAACCTACGAAGTCCTGGCGATGGAGGTGGCCGACGATCACGATGTGCTGGGCCTCTTGATGAGGCTCCCCCCAGTCAAACAGCAACCGAACCTACTCTTCGCCGCAGCCCGCCAGATTCTGGACGATGTTCCAGACATCGACGCGCTGCGGACCCTTTCCACCTCGCGTGCTGATGAGCTGGCAGCGGTGATGTTGCATCGACGGACACAGACGAACGAGCCGGGTCGCTGCGCGACCCTGCTTCCGGCATTGGCCATGATCAGCGGTCCGCTGGCGATGGTCGAAGTCGGTGCCAGCGCAGGTCTGTGCCTCAATCTGATCCAGTACTCCTACCACTACGGAATGCAGCATCTGCCCGGCGCGGACCCCGATGCTCCAACCTTTCGGTGCTCGGTCCTTGGTGGCTCGCCCACGCTCGCGATGCCTCACGTGACCTGGGTCGCTGGCATCGACCTCGACCCCCTTGATCCCGCTGATCCGGGCGACCGCTCGTGGCTTGAATGCCTTGTCTGGCCAGACCAGCCAGAGCGGGCTGCATACCTGGCCGCCGCGCTCGACACCACCGTCCGGCACCCCGTCTCGGTCCACCGCGGCGATCTCATCGAACAACTTCCAAGGGTGCTGGAACGGGCACCGGTGGGCGCCACGCCTGTCGTGTTCCACTCCGCAGTGCTCGCCTACCTCGACCATGACGCACGCAAGAAGTTTGCCGACCTCATCCGTGCCCTCGACGTGATCTGGGTAACCAATGAAGCGCCGGGAGTCGTGGTGGATGCCACTCCGCCGAAATACGACACCGCACCGTTCGTCCTCACCGTCGACGGCCAGCGCGTTGCATTCACCCACCCCCACGGCAATTGGATCGACTGGACCGCCTGATGCGGGAATGCGTCGCGGAGTGAGGGTGCAGATATGAGAATCGCTGTCGCAGGGGGCACCGGGCAAGTTGGTCGGCACGTCGTGGATGTCGCGCGCAATCGCGGCCATGATGTGGTCGTGCTGGCGCGAAGTACCGACGTCAACCTGGTCAGCGGTGCCGGGGTCACCGACGCTCTCGCCGGTGCCGACGTTGTCATCGACGTCGCCACCACGACGACGATGAACAAGACCAAGGCGACGGAGTTTTTCGAGGCGACCAGCCGTACGCTGCTTGCAGCAGAAACGGCGGCGGGGGTCGGTCACCACCTTGTGCTGTCGATCGTCGGGATAGACGACGTTGACGCCGGGTACTACGGAGCCAAGCTGGCCCATGAGCGGGCAACGATGGCCGGTGACGTGCCTTGGACGATCTTGCGGGCGACACAGTTCCATGAGTTCGCGGGGCAGGTCTACGCACGTGGTTCGCTCGGCCCCATCCACGTGGCCCCGCGGATGCGCACGCAGCCGATCGCGGCCCACGAGGTCGCAGAGCACTTGGTTGAACTCGTTGAAGCCGGGCCCACGGGCCGGGCAGCCGACCTGGCCGGTCCTCGTGAAGAGAGCCTCGTTGACATGGTTCGCGCCTACGCACGGGCGCGAGGCGTGCGCGGTTGGATCCCGGCGCTCTCGCTTCCGGGTGACTGGGGTCGCGCGATGCGCAGTGGTGCGGCGTTGCCGGGATCTGACGCGATGCTCGGCCGCCAGACCTTCGCGGAATGGCTCGCAACGCAGCAGCGACTACCGCGGACACCGCCCCGACGTCGGTGAGTTCTCATCGAGACCCATTCTCGCCAACCAGCGTTTCGACAATCACGACAAGGTGACGGCGTGCTGGGATCGGGGCTACGAGGTCGGGGTGGGTCTGCGTCGCAGCACCCAGGTGAGTGCGAGGGTCGGAAAGGGTTCAGCGAAAAGTCTTGGCCCGGGACCTCGTTACATGTAACCTTCTTCGTATGGCAGTCAGGGATCGGGTAGGGCGATATCGCGATCGTATGCGCGCACGGGGGTACCGCCCCGTGCAGGTTTGGGTGCCCGACGTGCGAACTGAGCAGTTTGCCCGGGAGGCGCGTCGGCAGGCAGGGTTGATCGCCAAGAACGATCGGCGGGCGGATGACCAGGACTTCATCGAGGCCGTCTCTGCCGGGTGGGACGAGGAGTGAGGCGCGGCGAACTATGGACCGTCGCAGGTGGGGTGTACGCGTCCAAGCCATGGCCCGCGGTCATCGTCCAGGACGATGTGTTCGGGCTTACCGACTCGGTCACGGTTGCGCCCCTCACTGCGACTCTGGTCGATGCCCCCTTGCTGCGGTTACGGGTCCAGGCTGACGGGATCGCCGGATTGTCCCAGGACAGTGACGTGATGATTGACAAGCTGACCACCGTGAGGCGCAGCAATGTGCAGGGTCGGGTTGGCCGCTTGTCGAGCCAACAAATGGTCGAACTGGAGCGCCTGATGATGACCTTCCTTGGAATGGCCGGGTAATCGAGGCCTCGCATCCAACTTCCGCCGCGCTCAGCGCGGTGGCCACTCCTGATCCGCGCTGGAGGCTGTGCCCGGCGCCGCGAGGAGGATCTCCAAGAAGATGTGGGCCGACGCCGGGCATGGACCGATCGACAGTGCAGGCGCGGTTCGAATGCTTCCCGGGGGTCAGCGTGATGAAGGAGGTGCCGATGACGCGAGCAGGAGGACTCCGGGCCCGTCCAGTAGGGGCCGGGCGGCCGTGACCCGCCCCGTTGCCAGCAGGAGAAGCGCGATGGTAGTCCCTGTGATGCCCGGGCCGTCACCGGTTGTCCAATCGGCGTCGGTGGCCGAGAACCGGTAGCCGGCCAGCTTCCTGCGTGCGTGGAACGGCCAACCCATGGACCAGACGCGCTGGAGGGCGTTGAGGGAAGCGTCTGCTGGCACGGGCAGCTCGCGGTTCAAAGCCAGGGCCATGTCCTGGCCGTGCACGACGATGTCCATCGCCAGGTTCTGCACCGAGGTGACCTTGGGGAGGTCGCGCGTTGACGCGTTTTCTCGCAGCTCCGCCACGAGCTGGTCGGTTGACCGTTCCAAGGCGTAGCGGCAGGCGATGTCGTGGTTGACCTGGTCGAGGGAACCTCGAGCTCGGAGGACCATCGGCAACATCTGCCGCAGGGACGGGGCATGGGGCACGACCGCCAGGTGTGCCGCGACATCCTTGACAGTCCACCCGTCGCACAGCGACGGCTGTGTCCACTCCTTCTCGGCTAGGGATTCAAGAAAGGCGGCGATCCGGTTTCGCTGGTCCTCCACGACCCGCCACAACACTTCTGTGCTCATGATGACCCCCCTTGGATTGGTCAGATTCTCTGACCATAATGATAGTCAGAGAGTCTGCCGATATGCAAGGATGTCTTCGTGCCACCGACCTACGATGCGATGAACACAGGGCTGATGCTCTACCTCCCCTACCGGTACCTGGAGCAGAGGGTGCTCCAGGCGCTGAACGAGCAGGGGCATCCGATCACGGCCTCCCAGGCGCGCGTTTTCCAGCGGATCGGTCCAGACGGCAGCCGTCTGAGCGACCTTGCAGGGGTGACGTCACTGACCAAACAATCGGTCGGTTTCCTGGTCGACCAACTCGAGGCTGCCGGGTGGGTGACACGCGAGGCCGACCCCCGGGACGCTCGAGCCCGATTGGTCACGATCACCGACAGTGGTCAGCGGCTCGTGCAGAAAGGCGCAGGGGTGGTCGCGGAGGTCGAGCGGGAGTGGTCCAACCTCGTGGGGGCCGATGAAATGGCGCAGCTGCGGCACACCCTGGCCCGGCTGAGCCAGCACACCGACGGCCACCCCGAACCGCCTGATTCGACATCCGCAAGCGAGAGCCCGCACGGCTGACCCAGGGACGCGCATCGTTAACCCTGCCACGACGGAGCGTTCCGACGGCCCCAGGGGCGACGCAGGCATTGGATCGGCTGCCTATCGCAGCTGGCGGAGGATCTCCACCATGTGATGCTCGGATCGTCGGGATGCTCCGGTGGAGAGCACATTGGCGGTGGCGGAGGGGGATGCAGTGCGGTAGGGATTCGAGGCGGACGGTGAGAGCAGTGAGCGCAGTCCGTTTGACGCGCGGACCAGGAGCATGGGTCTGTAAGTCATGTTTCCCAGACTCCGATCTCATGCCTGCTTTCCCATCGGCCAGATGGTCAGACCGCGATGGCTGATCGGCTGCTGTGCCGTCTAGAGGATCCCCCGCTGGTAGGCGACGCGCACCGCCGCGGCCCGGTCGCCCACCCCGAGCTTGTCGAAGGCGTGGGCCAGGTGGGTCTTGAGCGTGGCCTCGCTGACGTGCATCCGGGCTGCGGCGTTCCGGTTTGTCAGCCCCTCGGCGATCAGCCGGAGAGCATCCAACTCGCGGTCGGTGAGGGGTTGCTCGCCGGTGCGGCCGGCCAGTACGGCGAGGGCTTCGGAGGTGAGGACCGGTCTGCCGTGGGCGAGATCGGTGACGGCGCGGACCAGGTCGGCCCGCCGGACGTCCTTGAGCAGATAGCCGTCGGCTCCCGCCTCCATCGCCAGCCTGATGTCCCGCTCGGCGTTGTAGGTGGTCAACACCAGGATTCGGGGGGTGCTGCGCCGGTCCACGCGAAGTCTGGCGATGGCGTCCAGGCCGTCCCCGCCGGCCATCCGGAGGTCCATCAGGACCACGTCCGGCGTGGTCTTTCCGATGACGACGAGGGCCTCGCGACCGTCGCCGGCCTGACCGACGACGTCGATGCCTGGTTCGGAGGCGAACATTCCGACGAGCCCGTCCCGCACCACGGGGTGGTCGTCGACAACGACGACCCGGATGGGTCCTGTGGTCATCGTGGTACCTCCGCGGTCAGCACGCAGCCCCCGGATTCCGGGCAGTCGATGGTCAGGAGCCCGCCGACGTTGCGGAGCCGTTCGCGGATCCCGGGCAACCCGCTGCCCGGCTTCGTCTGCGGGTCGAAGCCGGCCCCGTCGTCATGGACGGTCAGGAGCAGCCTGTCACCGTGGTCCACCAGGCTGACCTCAACCCCGCTGGCCCCGGAGTGCCTCGCGACGTTGGCCAGCGCTTCCTGGCAGATCCGCAGCAGGTCGGCGTCGTGCGGGCTGGACGCGATGTCACCGACAGCGCGGAAGCGCGCGGCGATTCCGGTGTCTGTGCTCCAGGTGGAGCACAGGGACGTCAGCGCACACGGCAAGTCAGCGTCGTCGAGCAGCGGGGACGCCAGGGCAGCCACGGCGCGCCTGGCCTCCCCGAGGCAGTCGCGCGCCGTGCGGTCTGCCCGATCCAGAACGGCTCGGGCATCCACCAACGACGACGCTTCCGAGGCGGCCTCGATCTGCCGCAACACTGCGATCAGGCCCTGGGCCACCGTGTCGTGGATGTCACGCGAGAGGCGCGCCCGCTCGTCCAGCATCCCGGATGTCCTGGCCTGCTCCACCAGTTGCTGCTGGAGGGTCTCATTCAGGCGTTGCGCCTGCTCCAATTCCTCCAGCGCGGCCTGCAGTCGCGTCACGGTCTGCTGACGGTGTCGATCGATCTGGACCATACCCACCGCCAGGCCGCTGTTGGCCAGGAGGAGGAACAGGAACAGCGACGGATTGCCCGCCGCGCCAAGCGGGCCACCCGACTGCGCAAGCGCGTTGAGGGACGCCGCGGCCATCAAGCCGAGTGGTTGCCCTCGTCCCGGAAGCGCGGCGCCCGCATCGAGGTAACCCACGAACGCGTAAACGCCAAAGAGTGGGCTGATGCTCACCAACACCAGCGTCAGCACGAGGTTGGCCGCGAAACCCGCGACGCGTTCCCGCCCCGGGGAGGCGCGCAGCATCCACACCCGCAAGGCCAGCACCGCCGCGATGGTGGCGAGCAGCCAGGGCCACCTGTCGGCTTCCAGGGCCCGACCACCGACGGCGACGGTGAACAGAAACGACACCCCCAGAGTCACGAAGGGGAGCGCGGCCAACCCGCGGGCGAGCCACCGCTCGGTCTGCGGCGGATGGGCCAGCGGGGTGGGTGTAGCCGTGACCGCCGTGTGGGTGTTCACGGTGCCCCCAAGCGGAAGGTACGAGCAGCGACGAAGAACCCCACCACGGTCCAGACCACCAACACCACCACCGTCCCGAGTCCGGGCCATTGCCCCGTGACGGCGCCCAGCATCCCACCAGCAGCAGCACCGCCCGGCGTCAGGTCCGCCACGGTGCTCAACACTGGCGGAAAGAGCGAGCGGGGGACCCACATGCCCGCGGCGAACCACATGCAGAATGCGACGAACCCCCCGACGCCCGCACCGATCCTGGAGGTCCGCGCCACACCGCACAACAGGGCCCCGACAGCCAGGAACGACAGCGCACCCAGCACCATCGCCAGGACGAAGGCGGGCAGGTTGGACGGCAACGGCAACCCCAGGGCCGCCGGCACTGCCACCATGAGCGTTCCCATCATCACGCTGAGTCCGAATACCAGCGTCACGACCGCGGCCAGCAACTGCCAGGCGGGGACGGGCGTGGTGCGCAGCCGACGCAGCACCCCAAACTCGCGGTACTGGGTCACCACGGTCGGCATCACCTGCAGCGCCAGCGTGGAGGCGCAGAACAGGATCAGCACCGGTTGATAGACCTGAGCATTGCTCAATCCATTCAGGTAGGGCATCGGCTCGACGACGACGGGCACCAGCGGCGTGATGACGGCAGCCAGGAAGGGCAGCAGCACCGCGATGATGGCCGGCGCGGGTTCGCGGGCCAGGAGCCGAACTTCATTGCCCAGCAGCGCTGCGAAGGGGTAGCTGGTTTTCATTGGACTGCCTCCTTCCGGGTCAGGGCCAGGTACGCGTCGTCCAGCGAAGGGGTGGTGATCCGTAGCCCCTCGAACTCCACCCGTGCAGCGCTCAGGTACCCCAGCACTTCCACCGGACTCTTGTCCGAGCCACGCACCGTCACCCGGGAACCCTCGGACGTGAGTTCGATGACCGACGGCAGGCAGCGGAGCGCGTCCAGGTTATCCAGGTCAGACGTGGTGAAACTGATGAAGGTCTGACCCCAACTGTGCGCCAGTTTTGCCGGGATGTCGAGGGCTACCACCCTGCCGCCATCGATGACCGCAACCCGGTCACACAGGAACTGTGCCTCCTCCATCGAGTGGGTGACCAGCAGGATCGTGACGCCCTCGGCCGTGAGGTCCGTGAGGAAGGTCCAGATCTCGCGTCGGGCGGCGGGATCGAGCCCTGTGGTCAGCTCGTCCAGGATGGCCACTTGCGGGTTCCCGACGAGGGCGAGCGCGATGGACAGCCGTTGCTGTTGGCCCCCGGAGAGGTGCTCGAAGCGGGTCTCCGCACTGCCGTCCAGGCCGAACCGCTCGAGCAATTCGGCAGTGGGTCTGGGGCGTTGGTAGAACGAGCGAAACAGGTCGACCGCCTCGCGCACCTTGATACGGGCCGGCAGGCGCGACTCCTGCAGTTGCATGCCGAGGATTTCTCGCAGCTCCCGCTGCTCCAGGGCGGGGTCGAATCCAGCGACGCGCACCTCCCCCGCATCACGGCTTCGAAGCCCGCCGATCATCTCGACGGTGGTGGTCTTGCCCGCGCCATTGGGGCCGAGGAGCCCGAACACCTCCCCCCGCGACACGGACAGTCCAACACCGTCCACCACGGCTCTGCCGGCGTAGTTCTTCTTGAGGTCACGTGCCTCGATCATTTCCATGGCCCCAGATTCCTGCGAAACGCAGCGGATTGGCTCATCCAAACCGACGAGATGCTGTGGCCGATCGGAGGAGGGAGGAAACCGGCACGTCTGTGTACTTTCGAGCCTGTGCAACATACCAATCCCCAAACCCCCGCTGCGCTGCAACGTGCACAGGTTCCCGACCGGGGACAGCCCGAGACAGATGAACACTTCGCCGCGGGGGTGTCGTCGTGATCGCGGCGATCATCGCCGCTGAGATCGCGTTCTGGGTGGTTCTGTTTGGCGGGCTCGCGCTGCGATACCTCGCCCGGGTCCGACGCCTCAGCTCCGTCGTGCTCGCCGCTGTGCCGCTAGTCGACCTCGCCCTGCTGATCCTGGTCGCGGTCGACGTGATGCGCGGCGCCGAACCGACCCGACCCCACGCATTTGCTGCCCTGTATCTGGGATTCACCATCGCGTTCGGCCATCACCTCATCCAGCGGACCGACGCCTGGTTCCGGCACCGCTTTGCTGACGGCCCGAAACCGTTCAAGGTCCCGAAGGGCTCGAGCGCGGAAGTTCGGGTTCTCTGGCGCGAGTGGCTGCGGGTCGTCCTCGCTGCGGGCCTCGGCGCCACCTGCCTGCTGGTCATGATCGCGCTGGAAGGACGGCCTGCGCCCGCGAGCGTCGACGCCGCAGCCACCCATCCCTACTGGGCCACGCTTGTGCTCCTGCCGATCATTACTGTGGTCTGGTTCCTCGCCGGACCCGCCTTCGCTGGACGCGGCGGCCCCGGCCGCGGACAGCAACCGGAAGTTCGCGAGAGGCCCAATCGTCGGTCACTCAAGCTCGGGGCTGAGGAGAGCTCGCCCAGAGCATCGATGGATAGGGGGTGAGCAAACGTTAATGCTGAACGACGCAGCGGAATCAGCACCGGATCCGGTGGGCTTGTGGACGTCGCCGGGCTTCGTCGCGGAGCTCCAGGACTGGGTGTCAGCAGTGTGCGCCGCCCAGGGAATGCGCCCCACGGCCATGCTGAGGCCGCACCGAATTCGATTCTGGGCCGCCGTGTTCACTCAGGCAACGGATGCGGGAACACTCTGGGTCAAGGCGCCCAGCGCGGGGCAGGGATTCGAGGGTCAGCTGCTGCAGACGCTGAGCAGGCTCGTTCCCGACCACGTGCTCGCACCTCTTGCTGTTCACTCCGAGCATGGCTGGATACTGATGCCCGACGGAGGACCGACAGTCAAGGATGGCGGGGAAGTGAACACGGACACTTGGCACGGGCTGGTCCGGCAGGTGGCTCGGTTGCAACTCGACCTCGCCGGGCACGGCCAGACCTTACGGGCGGCCGGCCTTCCGGTCCTGTTGCCGGAGCGGGCGCACGAGTATATTTCCGAGCTGGTAGACGTCCTGACACGGCTTCCGTTGCTGCATCCGCAACGAATCGACCGGGCCGCGGCACGAGAGCTGGAACGTCACCTCCCCGGCATTGCCCGCGACTGGGAGGCGATGGGCGAGTCGAGCGCCCCCGTGACCTTGCAACTGAACGACGCCGGACCAGGCAACGTGTTCTACTCGACCGGTCCCGAAGCGTTCCGGTTCTTCGACCTCGGTGATGCGTTCTGGTCCCACCCCTCGCCCGTACTTCAGGTCCCAATCCGGATGGCGTCTGGTTCATGGCCGCATCCGGCTCCGCGCGAGGCCTCCATCGTGCATCACCTGCACACGGCCTACCGGGATGTTTGGTCCAGCGTGGGAATCGAGATCGGCGCCGCCACTATCGAATCCGCCGACCGGTTGGCCAGTGTGCACCGTTGTGAATCCTGGAGACGACTGCTTGCCAATCTCGACCAGTCCCTGCTGGGGGTAGCGCCCCCTCGCCTGCTCGACTGGCTGAACGACGCGGTCCTGCCGCGCCCGTGACGCCTGCAGGGGGCAACGCAACTCAGCGTGAACACCCACCCGCCTTCCGAATACAGTGGACGGCAGCCCGACACCACGAACCGCTGGCCGAGAGATCCCAAGCAGGAGGCGCATCGATGGCGATCATCCCACTGGTACCCGTCCCGCCGGGCACCGCGTTCCTCGCCGATCAACGTTCCCGCACCAAGTGGACAGTCCAGGTCACGGGTCTCCACCTCGGCCGGACGCCCGTGACCGCTGGCCAATACTCATCGGTGATGGGCGCCGCACCACAACTCATCGAGTCGTCGGCCGACCCAACCTCCGCCGCCGCGGAACGCCGACCCACCTGCCCGGCTGTCGACGTCTCGTGGCTCGACGCTGTCGAATTCTGCAACGTGCTGTCAGTCCAAGAGCACCTGCAACCCGCATACCTGATCGGCGACCAGGCAGTGGAATGGGACCAGCTTGCTCCCGGCTACCGCCTGCCCAGCGAGGCCGAGTGGACATACGCCTGCCGCGCAGGCACCTCGGGTGCCCGGTACGGTCCACTTGACGAGATCGCTTGGTACGAGGCGAACTCGCGCGGATCTGTGCAGCCCGTGGCCGGGAAGAAGCCGAATCCGTTTGGTCTATACGACATGCTGGGCAACGTCTTCGAATGGTGCTGGGACATGTATGACCCGGACGTGTACGGCGACTACCGCGTCCTCAAGGGGGGAGGCTGGGCCGACCCTGCCTGGAGTTGCCGGGCCGGAGTCCGCCGCCGCAGCTCGCCCGAACTCGCCATTGACGACGTGGGGTTCAGAGTCGCCCGAAACCGATGATTCAGCGGCTGGATGTCCGCCCCGAGCCTGACTCTGGTGTCAACCGAGCGAGATGATCAGCGTCGTCACGGCGAGCACGGCGCACATCGGCGTCATCGTGAAGCGCTCCGCTCGGCTGCGTGAGATCCCGTTGAGCAGCACTCCGAGGGCGAAGTACGCGAACAACACCCAGGTGAGTACGACGATTATCGTGCTCTCCCCACCTGGCAGAATGCCCGCCCGGCTGAGCAGCAGGGTTGCGAACCCGGCGTACACCAGCACGGATGCGGCGCTGCCGATTCGGAACCGCAGAGGCAGCACGCGATGGGCGCCTCCCCACACGAAATGTCCAAGAGGCAGTCCAGACGCGACCAGCACCTGCAGCGCAGAAACCAGGGTGAGCAGTATGACAGCGATGACCAGCGAAACTACGACCATGCGTGGTGCCTCCTTCGAACTGACACGTTGAGATGGGTCGGGAGCCGTTCGCCCGCGAGTTGCGTTCACCCGGGTATTCGAGTGCTGCCTCTCACATGAACTGCGCCGCGAGTCTCGACAGGAGCGGGTATGGCAGGCTGCGGAAGCGCATCTGATTGACGGTTCCCGAGATGTAGAGGTCGCGTTCGGGGGCGTGGTAGAGCACGGTCCCCAGCGACTCTGAGTGCCCAATCATCTGCGGCACCCGCACGAGTGGCGATTGCCAGCGCGGCATCCGGAACCGCATGATCCCGATACCGTAATCGAGGGGCACCAAGCGTGAGAACGCCGGGTTCCAGTGGGCGGTCATCTCGGTCAGGTAGCGCGCCGGGAACAATTCCCCAGCAACGAAGGCGCGGAAGAATCGCAACTGGTCGATCGGCGTCGAGATCACGGCACCAGTTGCCGGGGACGAAGCGATGGTCTTCGGGATGTGCAGCTGCTCGCTCCCGTACAGCACCGGCGAGATCTCGTCGTAACGGCCCAGGGATTGCTCGACGAGCAGCCAGGTCGCGTCCAGTCCGAGCGGCGCGATGACCCGCTCGGAGAGTTCATGGTGAAAGCTGTTCCCGGTGGTGACTTCGATGATGCGCCCGAGCAGTTCGTAGTTGGTGTCGCTGTACTGCGCCCTGCGTGGCGCGGAGGGCACCAACCGGCTCGGCATGCCTCGCGCCAACTCCATGAAATCCTCAAAACCCCACCAGGCATCGCCTCGCAGCGCCTCTTCGAGGAAGGTGGTGCCGTCGGGCCGTTTCTGCTCAAAGTAGTCAGGGATCCCGGATGTGTGCGACAGCAGTTCGCGCACTGTGATCTCGGGACCGTGATCGTGCCCGTCGTGCACGACCAGGCCACGCATCGTATCGTCACCGAGCAGTGAAGCGACGCGCGTGTCGAGAGCGAGAACCCCCTCGTGACGCAACTGCATAGTGATCGCGACGGTGTACAGCTTGGTGATGCTGGCGATGAAGAACGGCTGCCCGGTGGAGCCGTAGCCCCACGTGAAGCCCGTGGACGGTTGATCGATCGCGAAACTCATTGCCGACACACTCGGCTTGGCGGCATAGCTCTTCGCGATGCGATCGAGCCTGGTCGGAAGTGACTGGATCACGATGCGACCCCCTCAAGCTGACGTTCGGTGGTATCCAGCCAGTCGAGTTCGGCCCTGGCGTGAGTGATGCCATTGGCGAGGGTGGCCATTCGCAGCACGTATTCGGTCCCGGTGACGTGCTCCGGCACGACATCCGGAACAGCGATCATCTCCAACGCCGCCAACTGCAGGCGCACCTCTTGTCGGCGGGTCTCGAGCAGCTTTCGGATCTCATCGAGAGGCATCCTGTTCGCGAAGAACAGGCGTGCCAGAAACGGTTCTCGCGATGACTGCGGCTGCAGCGGCGACGCGAGCCACTCGTCCAGCTCGGCGAGGCCGGCTTCAGTTGCGCTATGCACATGCTGGTTGGGTCGCCCCTCCTGCACCTTGGTCTCGCGGGAGGCAAGCCTGTCATCGACCAAACCCGTCAGTGTGCGATAGATCTGCGACTGATCCGCCGTCCAGAAATGCCCGACGCTTTCGTCGATGACCTTCTTCAGGTCATAGCCACTCATCGGTTGAATGGACAGCAGCCCGAGGATCGCGTGACGTAGAGACATGACCATAGGCTAACACATATATGTGCGGGATCCTATACCAGGTCCCTGATCTTGTAGTCATCCGCCTGTCGCCCGCCGCGAGCGTGGACAGATCAACCAGCCGCAGGTGACTCCCCTTCTTCGTGACATTGCTGTCCCTCGGCCTGTTCGGTGGCGCGCTGATCGGTGCGGGCGCGGAGGGACGACTAGCAGATTCGTGCACATGCGTCCTCCCCCGCGCGATATTCCCGATTCATCTCCGCGCGAACATTGCGTCCACGGCCGCCCGGAATAGCCGGTGCGCGTCACTTGTGTGGTTGGCTCCGGAGCACGGAGATCCTCCGTGACTAGCAGTAAGACCACGCAAGGAGCACATCATGAGTCATCCCACTCGACGCCGGCCCAGCACTGGGTTGAGGTCCTGGGTCGGCATCGCCGTCGCCAGCGCCCTGATGCTGGTGGGCTGCCAGGCTGGCTCCGCTGACGGTCCGGCCGACGAGGGCGACGAGGGCCAGGTCTCTTCGGCCCCGGTGGCCGGCGGCGTTTTGAACGTTGGGGTGGACGTCGACATCGCCGGGTCGTTCGACGTGCACGTCAGCGGCACCGATGCCACCGCCTACTTGCTCCGGGGTGTGTTCGACTCCCTGGTGTCCCAGGACGCCGAGGGCGAGTTCCATCCGTGGCTGGCGGAGGACTGGGATATCTCCGAAGACGGACTGCAGTACACCTTCGACCTGCGTGAGGATGTGACGTTCCACAACGGTGAGGCGTTCGACGCGGAGGCGGTCAAGGCCAACTTCGAGCACGTCAAGGA
>CAZPSO010000002.1:21010-33368 GCA_964588895.1 uncultured Tessaracoccus sp. | reverse complement strand
AACCCCTAACTTCCACCTTGCAAAGGTGGCACTCTACCAATTGAGTTAATGCCCCTGACGAACAACTCGACCATGATAGCGACTTGTCCGCCGGTTGCGAAAATGTGGGGTTGCGCGGGTGAGAGAGCGTGCGTCCCCCACCGGGCTGTTCGCTACTCGCGCTTGAGCTTGTCCTGCACCGTGCCCGCCACCTTCTCCACCGCGTTGGGCACGTCGGTGGTGCCGTACAGGCGCGCGTCGGGATGGGTGACGTCGGGCATGGGAGCCGATGTGGTTGGTCCATCGTGGTAGGAGAACTCACCTTTGCCGTCAGGCGCCGGTCCGTCGGCCCACCTTCCTTCGGCGGCTTGGGTGCCGTCGGAGAAGTTCAGGTACTGGTGCGAGACGGGGGTGTGCTCCTTCTTCTGCGGGAAGTTGCTGGGAACCGGCAACGTCTCCAGACCATCCTCCTTCAACTCCTCCATGGCGGCCAGCCACTGGTTCTGGTGCATGGTGTCGCGAGCCAGGAGGAAGGACAGCAGATCGCGCACGCCGTGGTCCTGCGTCATGTGGTACAGCCGGGACACCTGGACACGACCCTGCATCTCGGCGTTGGCGTTGGAGGCGAAATCGGCCATGAGATTACCGCTGGCAGTGATGTAGGACCCCTGCCACGGGTTGCCCATCGAGTCCACCGCACGAGCCCCGGCGCCCGCGACAATCGCGTGCTGCACGTCCATCCCTCCGACGATGGCAGCAACCGTCGGGTCGTCCTGGACTGCGTCTTCGGTGACTCCAAGGGGAGCATCCTCGAGGAGTTGGGCGATCATGACCGCCAGCATCTCGACATGGCCGAACTCCTCGGCACCGATTCCGTAGACCAAGTCCCGATACTTGCCGGGGATGTGCATGTTCCAGCCTTGAAACATGTACTGCATTGCCACGGTGATCTCGCCGTACTGACCACCCAGGACTTCCTGGAGCTTTCGGGCGTAGACGGCGTCGGTCTGGTCGGGTTTTGCTGTGAACTGCAATTGCTGCTTGTGGAAGAACATTGAAACGCTCCTTTGGTCGGCTTTCGCTGCCGGGGGAATGGAGAAAGGGGGCGGCAAGCTGGCCACGGGGGCGGTGTGCCGTCTTCGATAGGGGCGACTTGCAGTGAGTCGGGCCGGGTGCCCGAATTTACCTGTGCTTCGACCCGCCATGAGGCGAAGGGGGGAATCCCGCTGGGTGCCGGAATCGCTTCGTGAGAGTGGCCGATGGGACTCAGGAGGGACCAGCCGCGCGGGCCTGGTCCACGGCGCTGGCGATGCCATCGGTCCAGGGTTCCCCGTGCCCGGGCAGCACCAACGCAGCCCTCGTGCGGGCCAGGGCGTCGAGGGAATCGAGCGCCTGCGCGCTGTCGGCCGTTGCGGCGCCCGCCACGATCCTGGGTCCGACCCGAGCGGTGTACGGATCCAGGGTGACCAACGCGTCTCCGGTGATGATGGCGTCACGATCCGGTAAGTAGAGCGAGCAGTGCCCGAAGGTGTGCCCCGGGGTGGGAATGATGCGCGGGCGGCCGGGAACGTCGAGGACTTCCGACGCGTCGAGCGGATTCAGGCCCCCGACTCCCTTGACCCGCAGCGCGCCGCTGAAGAGCATTGACGTCAGAATCGGCAAGGCCTTCGGGTGGCGGATCGGATAGATGGCCCGGGGGTTCTCGTGCGCGTAACGATAGGGGTGGGCCGCCAGGTACGTTTCGTCCGGGTGCGCCCAGAGCGGCAGATCCAACTCCTGCTGCAGTCGCTGCGCCATCCCGACGTGGTCGAAATGGGCGTGCGTGAGCACCAGTGCCTTCAGGTCGGCCGGGCGGCGACCGATCTCGCGAATGGTACGGCCCAACCGCGACCAGAATCCCGGCAGGCCGGCGTCCACGAGGGTGAGGCCGTCGTCGGCCGCGACAAGGTAACAGTTGACGTGCGCGTGCTGGATGAGATGGACACCCGGCGCCACTTCTCGGCTTGTGGTCACGTCGCTCCTCACGGGCGGAAACTAGGGAGTTGGACGATACCTCGATGGGCTCCATGGTCACCGGGTTTTCGACGATCCGGGTGCGGGCAGCGAAGCTGGCGCGAATCCGCCATGACAGACTGGACCCATGCAGCCGTTCGTTCTCGACTTTCCGGACATCAATCCGGTGGCTTTCTCGATCTTCGGATTCGACGTCCACTGGTACGCCATCACGTATTTGTTCGGATTCCTCTTCGCCTACCTGCTGATGCGTCGTCGGCTCACCCACGAGCCGTTCGCCTCCATCAGGGAGCCGAAGCCCTGGAGTGTCGACGACGTCGAATCCATCCTGATCCATGCCATCTTCGGCGTGCTGCTGGGGGGCCGTTTGGGCTACGTGCTGATCTACCACCCGGAGCACTACCTGACCGATCCACTGTCGATCATCATGGACATCCGCACCGGCGGAATGAGCTTCCACGGCGGCACCATTGGCGTGATCCTGGCTCTCGTCCTGTTCGCCTGGCGTAACAAGCGACCCTTCCTGCAGGTGGGGGACTTTCTGGTGCCGGCCATCCCGCTGGGGCTGGCCGCCGGCCGCATCGGCAACTTCATCAACGGCGAGTTGTGGGGACGCCAGGCCTCGGAGACCCTGCCCTGGGCCATGATCTTCCCGACGGGCGGCGACGTCCCGCGTCACCCGTCGCAGCTCTACCAGGCCCTGCTCGAGGGCCTGCTGTTGTTCGTCCTGCTGTGGTTGTACGCGCGCAAACCCCGTTACCGCGGTCAGGTGTCTGCTGCTTTCCTGTTCGGTTACGGCTTCTTCCGCTTCATCGGTGAGTTCTGGCGTGAGCCCGACGCGCACCTCGGCTTCCTGGCCATGGGGATGTCCATGGGTCAGTGGTTGTCGTGGCCCATGATGCTGATCGGCGTCATCATGTGGACGTGGGCGAACCAGCAGAAGACGTGGGATGTGGTGGAGGGATCGCCCGACGACGCGGTGGACGGCGGCGGGACGCTGGGTCTCCACGGTGCCGACGCCCCGTCGGTGGACGGCGACGGGGCTGTGGACAACCCTGTGGAGATCCATCGGGGATCCCCCGACAAAGTTGGGGAAACCACACCGGAAGCGGATCACGGGTCGCAGAGGTAAGGTCTCGGTCTGATAACCGACTCCACAGCCTTGTGAACAACTGTGGATAACTGTGGAGAAGGCTGGGAAATCATCCCTGTTTCGCGCTGACTACGGGCTTTGATCGGAATTGGCTGTTCACAACCTCCTGACGCAGCTGGGGAAGACGCGCGAAGGTTGAAAACTCTTCGAAAATGGTGCTTCACCGCTGACTAGGCTTTCCGCTCCAGTACCACGAAAACTGCGGTGCCCGCAACTCTGCCAGGCTCTGTGGATAGCTGTGGATGTGGGGGCCCCTGTGAGGGCCGAATGGAAGTGGATGGAACACCGTCATCGATGCTCGATTCACTTCCATATCTCAGGTGCGAACCACGATGGCGCCGGGGCCGGGGAGGGTGAACCGATCCCCGTCCGCGACCGGTTCATCCCAGGCCGCCAGGACTTCGGCATCCTGGCTGAGTTTCACCGACGCACCGCCCTGGGCCCGGGTCACCACCACCGCCATCCGGCCCCGCCACATGATGGCGGTGTCATCGTCGCGGATCTCCACCTTCACTGAACGCAAGCGCCCGTCACGAATATCCGGTTCTGCGTGGCGGAGCTGGATGAGGCGCCGGTACCACGCCAGCATTCGGGCATGGGGTGCTTCACCTAGCTCCCGCCAGGCCAGGACTGCGCTGCGCCAGGTCTGCTCGTCCTGCGGATCAGGCACCTCGCCATCCCAGTCCATCTGTGCGAACTCGCGGGCCCGACCCTCACTGACCTTCGGTCCGAGCTCGGGGCCCAGGTGGGAGAAGTACGGGAACGGGGCCGAGGCGTTCCACTCCTCGCCCATGAACAGCATGGGAGTGAATGCGCTCAGCAGGTACAACGCAGCGCCTGCAGCCTGGGCACCGGGGTCGACGGCGTGCCCGATTCGATCCCCGCTGGGGCGATTGCCCACCTGGTCGTGGTTCTGCATGAACACCACGAAACTGTGCGCGTCGTAGAACGCCGCGTCGGGGTCCACGGGGGCTCCCCACCGCATGTCGCGGAAGGTCGAGTAGATGCCGTCGTGAACGAAGACCTTCGTCAGGGCTTTCGCCAGCATCTCAATGGGCTGGAAGTCGGAGTAGTACCCGTCGGCTTCCCGTGTGACGAAGCTGTGGATGGCGTGGTGAACGTCGTCGGCCCACTGGGCGTGCATGCCCCGGGCCTGCGGCAACGTTCCGACGGGGGCCACCATCGCAGGCTGGTTCAGGTCGGACTCGGCGATCAGGGTAGCCGGGCGTCCGCAGTGGGCCTCGAACTCGTTGACGGCGAGGGCCAGGTCCACCAGGAAGTGGACTTCCGAATCGTCCTGCAACTCGTGAACCGCATCAAGACGCAACCCGTCAAGCTGGAAGTCACAGATCCACTGGCGCACCGAGCCGATCAGGAAGACGCGGACCTCATCGCTGTGCTCATCGTCCAGGTTGACCGCGGGCCCCCAGGGGGTGTGGTGCTTCTCGGTGAAATACGGGCCGAACTCGCCCAGGTAGTTGCCCTCGGGGCCGAGGTGGTTGTGGACCACGTCCAGCACCACCGCCAGCCCCGCATCGTGACAGGCATCGATGAACCGCACCATCGCCGCCGGCCCGCCGTAGGCGGCGTGCACCGAGTACAGGCCGACGCCGTCGTAGCCCCAGCCACGCTCACCCGGGAAGGCCGCCACGGGCATGACTTCCACCGTCTGGACCCCCAATTCCACCAGGTGCGGGATCCTCTCGATGGCGGCATCGAAGGTGCCCGTCTGGGTGAACGTGCCGACGTGCAACTCGTAGAACACCGTCCCGGTCAGGGATGCGCCCTTCCAATTGGGCCGGTCCTGGAAGACTGCGGGGTCCAGTACCTGGCTGAACCCATGGACACCGTCGGGTTGCAGCAGCGAGCGCGGGTCGGGTCGCGGGTCGCCGCCGTCCAGGCTGAAGGCGTAGCGCTGCCCGGGCGCCAGCGGCTGATCGATGCCCCACCACCCGGGGCGCTCGTCAAGGCGGTGCATGGGACGAGTCTCACCGTCGACGATCAGGTCGACGCGGGACGCATGGGGAGCCCAGACGTCCGGGGTGGTCAGATCGCGGTCAGGAAGTTTCATGGGCTGTTCCTCAACAGGTGGGGTGGATACACCTTGCCTGATCCGGCCTCGAAGACAAAGCTCACCAGCTTCGTCCGCGCGATCCGCCGCCTCCGCCGCCGCCGCGGGACCCGGAGGAGAACCCGGAGCGACCTCCCGAGCCGCCGCCGTAGCCGCTGGAGCGCCGCGTGGCCGCCTGCCGGGAGCGTTGCGCGGAATGGGTGCTGGCGTTGATGCTGGCGACCGCCCGGGTGATGTCCCTGGTGCTGGTGGCGCCGGCGACGAAGGAGACGTCGGGAGTGGGGAGCCGGCCCATCCGCGCCAGGTCCTGGCAGACCCGGGTCCAGCGGTCGGTGAGGCCGAACAGCACGGCCCAGGGAAGGTAGCGACGGTAGATGTCCTGGCTGGCCTCGAAGTTCAGCTGGGCGGCCTCGGCGGTGGCGAGGTACTGCCGGAACCCCTCGGTCTGGTCCCTGATGGCACTGCCGCGAGCAGTCAGCGGGGCACGCGCTCTCCTGAAGGCGCTCAGGATGCCGCCCACCCAGAACCCGATGATCACGCCCGGAATGAAGGAGAACATGAGGGGTACCACGATGGACGCGTCCCACTGGCGCCCGAGGAACAGGAAAGCGAACACTGCCAGAATCAGCAGCGGCCTGACTGAGGCTCTCCACCGCGCCACCTTCGGCGAGGCCAGCAACGCACGCTCCCCAACGGGGCGGACGCCCACGACGGCATCGGTCATCTTCACCAACCGGGCAGCCTGAGTGCTTCCGCCGTCATCCTCGGCAGCGACGTGTTGCCAGATGGCGCGCTCCAGTGGGCTCTGGTGCTTCGTCGGGTCTCGCCGTGTGATCCGCAACGGGTCGGTACTGATCCACAGGGCGCCCCTGACGGCCATCTCCACCAGCACCGCCGCCAGATGCGTGGGCCGGTAGGCGCGGTCCAGGGCCAGGCCGGCTTCCGCCAGCGTCGCGTCCGGGGGCTCGAAACGCACCGGAATGGACCCCTCCTGCTTCGACCGCGTGACCGGGCCACCCGGATCCAGAACGCCCGGCGGAACCGCGGCGTAGCGCTCATCCCGGCGTCGCCCCGACAGCCATCGTGGGAGGGCGATCAACGCTGCGACAACGGCTCCGGTGATGCCGTTGGTGACGCGCGGATCTGCGTCGGAGAGCCAACCGGGCGCACCCGGGGCATCCCTGACTCCTCCAGTGTTGTCCCGGGCATCCTCCAGCACCGGCTCGGCGTTGGCCACCTGGCCGGGTTCCAGAGCTGCCACCACGGACAGCGACTCCCCGGCTGCGATGCCGCTGGCCTGCATGGTGGCCACCCCGTCGCCCGCCACCGAGGCGTCGCACTCCCTGCTGTTCACCAGGCAGCGGGCTGCGGTCACGCCGCCCGGGGACGTGACGGTGACTCGCGCCTGCTCGATCGGCGGGTAGTCGTTGGCGACGTCCCAGAACAGCTCGGGCTGCCCGTCGAATGTTCGCAGGGCCCCGGCGACGGTGTAGCTGAGGGTATAGGTGTGGCGGGGGGCGTCCAGGGTCTGGTCGGGGCTGCCGATCTGAACGTCGAGGAACTCGACGCCGGAATCGCGGGATGTGCGGGTGGTGAACTGGTCGGGCGCACCGGTGGGGCTGCTGACCTCGAGGTTCGTGATCTCGTAGACCGCGTCCAGGGAGGCTTCGTTTTCCCACGGTTCGCGTGTCACCAGCCCGATGATGATGCCGCGCCTGCCCGGTTCGCCGAAGTCCCAGTCCACCTGCCAGGTCACGTCGACGCTGCCGTCGGCCCGCACGTCGTAGGTGGCCACGAGTTCGTGGATCACTTCGTCATCCGCCTGCGCGGGAGAGGTCCCCATGACGAGGAACAGCGCCACGAGAACGGCCAGCAGCAGTCGCTTGGTCAAACGCCACATCCGAGAACCGTACCAAGCGAGCGTCTCATCGCGGCCGTTCGCCCCGTGGCAGGATGCGCCCGACGGTGCGCCCCCTGCTTCTGGTTCACTCGGAGACTGAGGCGTCGGGGGAGGGCTACCAGACCAGGTCTGTACGGGGGCTGCGATCGCGACCTGAGGGGTCGGCTCACACGGCCACGAGGAGGGCCACGGGAAGGTCCACCAGCACGTCGGCCAACGGCGCCTCGCCGCCGGCCAGTTCGCGTCCCGTGAGCGTGTCGACGAAGCGGCCCTCGGGGAGGATGATCTTGTGCTCCAGCCAGCCACCCCGCTCGGCCAGCACAGCAGGCTGGCGGGTGGCGACGGTGATGGCCGTGGGACGCGCAGCGTCGTTGACCCCGCGGGCGAAGGCGACAGCGTGACCGGAGGTGGTGGCCACGGGCTGGTAGCTGGATGCCTCGCCGCGGAACGTGTCGGGGTGCTCCCTGCGCAGGCGCAGCGCCGTGGATGTGACCAAGAGCTTCTCCGCATCCAGGTCACGGGTATTGCCCGGCTGGACGCTGTGCAGCAGGTGGGCGCGGCTGGCGAAGTCCACCGGGCGCCGGTTGTCCGGGTCCACCAGGGACAGGTCGACGATCTCGCAACCCTGGTACACGTCGGGAACTCCCGGCATGGTCAGCTGCACCAGCTTCTGGCCCAGGATGATGGTGCGGACGGTGTCGAAGGTGGTTTCCACGAACTCGTCCATGGCGACACGCACCTCCGGGCTGCGCAGCGCGGAGCGGGCCAGTTCGAAGACTGCCTCCTCGTAGGCCTCGTCGGGAGCGGTCCACGACGTGCGGAGCTTGTTCTCCCGCATCGCCTTGGTGAGGTAACCCGCCAAGCGGCTCTCCGAGACGGGTGCCGTGCCGGCGACGGTTCCCGGCAACCCCCACGTGCCGATCAGGGTCTGCCACAGCAGCATCTCGGTGCCGCCGTCCACCAGGTCGCTGCGGGCAGCCTCCGTGGCCTGGCGTGCGACGGCGACAGTCTGCTCCCACTCCCGCGGGTGCTCCAGGATGGCCGAGATCCGGGCGCGCGTGTCCTCCGCCCGTTTCGTGTCGTGGGTGGACAGTGTGGTCATGGTGGAGGGCCAGGTACGGATGGTGTGTTCGCAGAAGTCGTGGAACACGTCGGGGCTGATGCCCACCACGGTGGGCTCGGAGCCCACCTCGTTGACGGCCAGGAACCGGTTCCATCGGTAGAAGGCCGTGTCCTCCTTGGACTTGGCCATGACAGGCCCGCAGGTCTGTGCGAAGCGGACCATGAACTCTGCTCGCAGCTCCAGGGTTTCCTGGTGCTGGTTGGGGTATTCGGAGGTCACACGTTCGGCCCCGGGTTCGGGCAGCGTCTCGGCACCGCGGTCTTCGCTCCCGGTCCCCGGGTCGCCGCAGGCGAGGGCCACCACCAGGTCGAGGGCGGCGTTCTCGTCCTCGTCCAACAGGCCTCGCACCCGTTCTGCGGCCTCCTGGATGACGAGCCGATCCGCCTGGCTGGCCCGGCGACCGGGCTCGACGTATGCACGGTATCGATCCATGCCTGAGAGCAGGGCGCGGATGGCACGCAGGAGTTGACGACGGGTGTGGTCGCCCATCCGGATGTCGCGCGAGGCGATTTCGTGGGCGATCGAGGTCAGGCGGTTGACCTCGGTGAACAACATCCCGCGGATCACCTCCTCCTTCGCCTTCTTCAGCACGGAGTTGAAGCCGTCACCGGCACCCGAAATTTCCTCCCACATCTGGTCGATGCGCGGCAGGTTTGCCGGGTCGTGGAACAGCCCCGCGGCCCGCAGCAGGGCCTCGTAACCGGTGGTGCCGGCCAGCGCGAAGTTCTCGGGAAGCTCCTCGTCGGCCTCCAGGATCTTCTCGGCCACCACCCAACAACCGCCGGTGTAGGCGTGGAGTTGGTCGAAGTAGTGGCGCGGATTGGCCAGGCCGTCGATGTGGTCGATGCGGAACCCGTCGATCAGCCCTTCCCGGTACAGCTCGCCCAAGAGTTGGTGGGTGGCCTCGAAGACCTCCTGGTCCTCGACCCGGACGGCCGCCAGGGTGTCCACGTCGAAGAAGCGCCGGTAGTTGAGTTCCTCGCTCGCCACCTTCCAGTGCGCCAGGCGGTACCACTGCTGCTCGAGCAGCTCGAGCAGTGGGAGATCCTGTGTGCCGGGACGCACCGGGAAGATGTGGTCGAAGTAGGACACCACGGCCTGTTCGACGGTTCCGCCGTCGGGTTGCGGGATCTCGCGGCGCTCCAGCTGGATGTGGCCGGCGGCCAGCTCCTCGCCGATCTTGGCGCCCAGCACCGGCATCAGAATGGCCTTCTCACTGGAGAGATCGACGTCGAACCAGTTGGCGAAAGGCGACTCGGCGCCCTCGCGCAGCACTTCCCACAGGGCGTTGTTGTGCCACAGCGGGGTGGGGACGGCCATGTGGTTGGGCACCACGTCGACGATGATGCCGAGTCCCTTGGCGTGCGCGGCTTGCGCGAACGTCCGGAACCCGTCGATGCCGCCCATGTCGGCCGAGATCCGGGAGTGATCCACCACGTCGTAGCCATGCATGGAGCCGGGGGCGGCCTGCAGGATGGGTGAGCAGAACACGTGGGTGACGCCCAGTTCGGCCAGGTAGTCGAGTTGCTGCGTGGCGTCGGCGAACGTGAACTCGGCACTCAGCTGCAGGCGGTAGGTCGACGTCGGCACGGGGCGGTTGTTGGTCTCCACGAGGACCTACTGTACGGACTTCGTCCCACCGGAAGCCACTACGGTCTCGTGTCGTTCCAGGCCTGAACGATTTCGGCCTCCTCGCTGCCGTCCTCGATCGGCTCCCCACGGTGCGTGGGGTCGTGGGCGTATCCGCGCGTACTGGCAAGGAACGTCACCGACGCGGTCTCGGTGGACAGCTCGACTTCCCGCCAGCCGGGCCACCCCATCTCCCGCAGCGCCTGCAAGGGTTCGTCCCAGTCCTTGCTGCGCTGGTAGATGCGCACCGCATCGGTGCTGTACTGCACACTTCCGATGCCGGTCGCCAACAGGCGGTCCAGCCCGTCACGCCACGCGGTGAGCTGCTCTGCGGTTCCGATCATGCGTTTGCGGTGGTCCTCGTCGAGGCAGTCGAGGTGGAGCTGCAGCTCGCCATCTGGGAGGTTGTCGAGGAAGTCGTCGCAGTCGTCGTTGGTGCGCATCCACACCTCGAACTCACGCTCGGAGATGATGATGCGACGTGCCTGTTCCTGCCATGCCTCGGCGTAGTCGAGGTAGGCACGCGTGCCGTGACCGGGGGAGATCGTCACCGGTGAGCCGCTGATCGTCCACGGCGTTTCCTCGCCCATGCGTCTGGAGGCATCCACAGCGTCCTGGCTCTCCTCGAAGAGCAGGCGGTTGCCCTGATACCGGGCTGCCTCATCAATGCGGAAGGCGGATCCGAGGGAGTTGGCCAACCGTTGGAGGTCGTCGATGGTCTCGGCGGCCAGGTAGTGGTCCTGGTCGGCGCCGATGATCACCGGTTCCGACTCCAGCTGCTCCATGGCGAGCGCCACGGCCACCGGGTCCTCGGCCTGGTATTCGAGGCTGAGCGGCCCATGGGCCTGGGGGCCGCCCAGGGTGAAGGCACTGAAGCCGACGCGGCGCTCGGTCACGCCTTCGGGCAGCGGTGCGTTGCCCAACTCCAGTTGGGGCTCCGGGTCTTCTCCTGGTGTGAGCCGTGCGACGGTGAGGCCGTCGTCGACGGGCCAGCTCAATTGCGCGGTCCACCACTGGAAGTCGTCCGGGTTCTCCTCGATGTAGCCCTCGTAGGAGGACATCACCGAGCGTGCGGTCTCCACGTCGGCCACATGCCCCTCCAAGGTGACCCCCCGCGTTCCGCCCAGTCCGGAACCGGGCACCACGTTGGTATCGGTGAGGCCCGCCAACTGGCTGGCCCAGCTGTTCAGCCGGTCACGAGCCGCCGCCTCGCCCGCGCACCCGGTGAGCATGACGAAGCTCACCAGGACGAGGGCCGCGACGATACGTCGCATCTGCACTACCGCGAGTCCACGCACGACTTTCACTGTGCCACAGGTGGCCGAACACGGAATGCCAACTCGGCCCGCCGCCTCGGTGTTGGACAAAGGGCATGGTGCCGGAAGTGCGCCGCTGGGTGGGTTCCGATGAAATGCGAAGGACCCGGGCAAGACCGTCGAGATGGTCTTGCCCGGGTCCTTCCAGGCTTGCAGGTCCACGGCGTTCGCGATGGCCCTGCCAGGGGTCAGCGGGAGCGGAAGCTCCGCGAGAAGTCGGCTGCACCGCGCGTGCCGCCGGCTCCGGCGCCAACGGGTGCCTTCGCTCCACGGGAACCGCCCGTGCGACGTCGCGACCCGTTGGCCGAGCCGGTGTTGGCGGATGCCGAGCCGTTCGACGGACGAGAGCCCTGCTGGCGACCGCGGCCGCCGCCGGAGGAGCGACGGCGACCGCCGCCGCCCTGGGACTCCTGGGGCCTGTTGGCGCCCGAGAGTTCAGCCGCCTCCCCCGAAGTCATGAAGGTGCGCTCACCGGGCGCTAGTTCAGCCAGGAACTCGTGACCCGGGGTGGCGTTGGTGAACTTCGGGGAGATCTTGGCCTGCCGCAGCAGTGTGCGGACGTCGTTGCGCTGGGCCGGGAGCTCCAGGGTGATCACTGTGCCCGACGCTCCGGCGCGGGCCGTGCGACCGGAGCGGTGCAGGTAGGCCTTGTGCTCGGTGGGCGGATCGGCGTGCACCACGAGGGAGACGTCGTCGACGTGGATGCCGCGGGCGGCAATGTCAGTGGCCACCAGGGTGTTGACCCGGCCGGACTGGAACGCATCCATGTTGCGGGTGCGGGCGTTTTGGCTGAGGTTGCCGTGCAGGTCCACCGTCGGCACCCCCAGGCTGATCAGCTGCTTGGCCAGCTTCTTCGCCCCGTGCTTGGTGCGGGTGAAGATGATGGTGTTGCCCGGGGCGGCAGCCAGTTCGGCCAGCACCTGGGCGCGGTGATCGCTGTGGATCCGCAGGACGTGGTGGTCCATGGACGAGATGGGGGACAGGGCGGAGTCCGCCTCGTGGGTGACCGGGTTGTGCAGGAACTGCTTGACCAGCGTCGAGACCCCGGCGTCCAGGGTGGCGGAGAACAGCATCCGCTGCCCGTCGCGGGGGGTGGCCTGCAGGATGCGGCGCACGAAGGGCAGGAAGCCCATGTCGGCCATGTGGTCGGCCTCGTCGATGACGGTGATCTCGA
>CAZPSO010000002.1:6604-20910 GCA_964588895.1 uncultured Tessaracoccus sp. | reverse complement strand
GGCAGGAAGCCCATGTCGGCCATGTGGTCGGCCTCGTCGATGACGGTGATCTCGACGGCGGACAGGTCGGCGAGCTTCTGCTCCATCAGGTCGAGCAGCCGGCCGGGGCAGGCCACGAGCACGTCAACGCCACGCTGCAGCGCCTTGGCCTGCGGATTCTGGCCGACGCCGCCGAACACGACGGTGGACGTCAGGCCCGACGCCTTCTCCAGCATCCTCAGCGATTCGTGCAACTGGGTGGCCAACTCGCGCGTGGGGGCCAGGATCAGGGAGCGGGGTCGCCTGGGCTGCTTGCGGGTGTCCGACTCGAGGAGTCGTGCCACCAGCGGCAGCAGGAAGGCGAAGGTCTTGCCCGATCCGGTACGGCCGCGACCGAGCACGTCGCGTCCCGCGAGTGAGTCGGGCAGCGTGGCCGCCTGGATGGGGGTGGGGGTAGTGATGCCACGCTCGAGAAGAGCGGCGGCAAGGTGGGTGGGCACGCCGAGGCGCGCGAAATCTGAAGACAAAATGGGTACCTATCGGGAGTAACAGTCTCACCGGGTGCAAAGCTAGTGAAGCGAAAGCGGCGTCCTGCAGCGGCTGCTGCGCGCCAGCGGCCCGAGGTAAGACTGAGCGGACCGACCTCCAAAGACTACCAGACCAAGGCGGTAGTTCATATTTCAAGGTCTGGAGCCTCGGGAGAATGTGCGGTGTCAGCGCCCAGTGGCTCGGGGGGCAGCCGTGGAGTCCCGCACGATGAGCCGGGTCGGCATCTGGCGGTGGAGTTGCGTCAGGATGCGATCGTTGAGCAGTTGCAGCAGCATCTGTAGCGCCTTGGCGCCGATGTCCTGTAGCGGCTGGGCGATCGTAGTGAGCCTGATTCCGTGTTGCGAAGCCTCGGGGATGTTGTCGAAACCGACGACGGACAGGTCGGCGGGGAGATCCATGCCGCGGGCCTGAGCCGCCTGGATGATCCGGAGGGCGGACACGTCATTGGCGGCCAGCACGGCCGTCGGGGGGTCCGGCTCGTCCAGCAGCAGGGTGGCGGCGATTTCGGCGCCTGCGGCCGTGTAGTCACCGTGCTGAACGATCCGCTCGTCGACAGTCAGCCCGGCCTGCAGCATGGCGACCCGAAAACCTCGTTCACGCGCAAGGGCTGACTCCAGGTCCTCGCGACCGCCCAGGTAGCCGATCCGGGTGTGTCCCAACCCCACCAGGTGGTCCACGGCACTGCGGGCACCGCCCTCGTCATCGACGGAGATCGAAGGGACCACCGGGTCGATGGCGTGGGGGTCGATGGCCACCACCGGGAAGGTGCCCGAGCGGCTCTGGCTGCTGGGCGTGACCATGATGGCCCCGTCGATCAGGCTCCCGGCCAGGCTGGCCAGCAGCGCGTGCTCCCAGCCGGTGGGGGCATATGGGCCATGAGAGGCCCCAGCCCACGCCATGATCTCCACGTCCGCGCCCTGGGCAGCCAGACCGACACCCTTGAGGATCTCAGCCGAGTACGGCTCGAACTGGCTGACCAGGACCCCGACCACCCCGGTGCGCCGGGCGCGCAGGGACCGGGCCCCGACGCTGCCCACGTATCCGAGGTCGTCGATGACCTGCTGCACCCGGCGCTGGGTATCCGCTGCGATCCCATCGCGTTTGTTGACCACCTTCGAGATGGTCGAGACCGAGACGCCGGCAGCGCGGGCGACGTCATTGATGGTCACGCGCCTCATGGGATCACGCTGCGCTACGCGGGGGCACAACTGCAGGATCAGCCATCTTCGTCAGCCCTTCACCGCGCCGGTGAGGCCACCGACGATGCGCCGCTCGAAGATGCTGAAGAACAGCAATGCGGGCAGCATGGAGAGCGAGGTGAAGGCAAGAACCGCCGCCGTGTCCACCGAGTACTGCGACGCGAACGCCTGCACACCCAGCGGCAGCGTGTACTTGGTGGGGTCACTGAGGATGAACAGCGGGAGCATGTAGTTGTTCCAGGCCCCGATGAACGCAAGGATGCCAGTGGTGATGACGCCCGGCAGCGACAGTGGCAACACCATCCTGAAGAAGAAGCGCAGTCTCCCGGCCCCGTCGATGGCTGCTGCCTCTTCCAGCTCCTTGGGAATGGCTCGAAGGAAGGGCACCAGGATGATGACGGTGACAGGCAGGGCGAACGCGATCTGGGGCAGGATGATGCCGGCGAGCGTGTTGGTGAGACCCAGGTCCCGGATCAGGATGTACAGCGGCGTGATGGCCACCGTCATCGGGAACATCAGCCCCGCGGCGAACAGCGAGAACAGGGCATTGCTGCCCTTGAAGTTGTACCGGGCGATCACGTAGCTGGCGGCCAGCGCCAGCGCCACGCAGCCGACCGTCGTGGTTAGTGCGGAGATCAGGGAGTTTCCGAACTGCTGCCAGAAGGTACCGGCTGTCAGCACGTTCAGGTAGCTCTCCACCCGCCACGGGTTGGGCAGGCCGGAGGGATCCACCGTGATCTGCGCGTTGCTGCGGAAACCACCGAGGATGATGTAGGCCACGGGCACGATGCACACCGCGATCAGGACTGTGGCCACCAAGTACGTGCCGGGGCTGCCCCAAGCCACGGTCGATTGCTTCGCGCGTCCGCCGCGCGGGCGCATGGGGAGTTTGCTGCGCCGAGTGAGTGCGATCTGGGACATCACACCTTCTCCTTTCCGGCCTTCTCCGTGAGTGCGCCCGCGGTGTCTCGCCGCAGGACGAACCGCTGGTAGGCCAGGGCGATCACGAGCGAGATCAGGAAGATCACGACGGCCACGGCGTTGCCGTACCCGTAGTTGCCGGCCAACCGGCCTTCCCGGACCATGTAGGTGGCCATCGTTGAGGTTCCAGCCGTGTCAGCCACGTACTGGCCCCAGATGATGTAGACGAGGTCGAACAGCTGGAGGGAGCCGATCATGGACAGGAACGCCCAGATGCGGATGGTGGGGGCCAGGAGGGGAAGCGTGATGGAGCGCTGGATGCGCCAGTACGAGGCTCCGTCCACCGCCGCGGCTTCGTAGAGTTCGTCGGGGATGCCCTGCATCCCGGCCAGCATGAGGATGACGGCGAACCCGATGTACTTCCACGAGATGATGAACATGAGGGTCCAGATGGCGATGTTGGGATCCGCGATCCAGTCCCTCTGCAACGCCTCCAGCCCGACCTTGCCGAGGAAGTCGTTGAGTGCGCCGCGGGTCTGCAGCATCAAGCTGAAGCCCGTGCCGACGATGACCTCGGCGATCACGTAGGGGACGAAGATGAGCACCCGGATGAGCGAGCGGCCCTTGATCTGCTGGTTGAGCAGTAGGGCGAAGCCGATGGCGATGGGTCCCTGGATCAGCAGCGACATCACAACGATGAAGGCGTTGTGCGACACGGCAGCCTGGAACATTGGGTCGGTCAGGATGGTCACGTAGTTCCGCAGCCCGATGAACTCCGTGGGGGGCCCGAAGCCGCGCCACCGGTAAAAACCGTAGTAGGCGGCCAAGACCACGGGGAAGATCACAAAGGTCACGAACATGACCACTGCGGGTCCGGCGAGCAGGAGGATCTCCCCACGCTTGACCCAGGCGTCTCGTGAACCCCGGGCGCTGCGCCTGCGCTCATCTTGCGTGGGGGCACCGCCCCGGGCCGGCGCCGTGGAGGCGCCGGCCCGGGACGTGGTGGTGGTGTCAACCATTGGATTTCGCCGTTATCAGCGAAGGGCCGCTGACTCCACGGCGGACACGATGTCCTCCGGGGTGCCTTGGCCGGCGAGCATGTCGACCACGCCGCCGTTGAGGGCATTGCCGACGTTCTGGCCCAGCAGGGTGTCGAGCCAGAGCATCACGTAGTCGGCGTTCCCGTAGGCCTCGAGGATGTCCAGCATGGCCGGCTCCTCGATGACGCCCTGGGCCTGGGTGTTGGCCGGCAGGGTGTTGAAGGCGACGGCGTAGGCTTCCTGGTTCTCCACGTTGGCGGTGAAGTTCAGGAACTGAACGCACTCGTCGGGAGCATCGACGGCGCAGGCGTAGCCGTCTGCGCCACCCATCATCGCACTGGGCGCGCCTGCGCCACCGGGAACCTCGGGGAAGGGGAACCAGCCCAGGTCCGGCAGTGGCTCTTCGTCCGGGGTCAGGCCTGCGATGACGCCGACGTTCCAGGCGCCCATGAGTTCCATGCCTGCCACGTGGTTGGCGAGCATGCCGGCGGAGCTGCCGGCACCCTGCTGGGCAGAGGTGGTCAGGAAGCCCTGGTTGAACGGCTCGGCGGCGGCGAACTCCTGGAGGTGCTCTCCGGCCTCCACCCAGCACGGGTCGGAGAAGTCCATGGAGGCACCGGCCTCGTTGATGACGTCCTGGCTGCAGGTGCGCAGCACGAAGAAGTAGTACCAGTGGGCGGCGGGCCATGCGTCCTGGCCACCCAGCGCGATCGGCTCGTAGCCGGCTGCCTTCAGGGCGTCGGATGCTGCGATCAGTTCCTCGATGGTGCTCGGGGTTCCCTCGATGCCGGCCTCGTCGAAGAGGTCCTGGCTGTAGAAGATGCCGCCGGGAAGGATCGAGTTCGGGATGGAGTAGATCCGCCCGTCGATCGTGAAGGCCGCGAAGACTGCCTCACCGTAGGCCTCCATGACCTCCGGGTCGATCGAATCGGTGAGGTCCTTGACCTGGCCGGCGTTCACGATGTCGGCCAACTTGCCGCCGCCGCGCGCCATGTAGATGTCGGGCGAATCACCGGCATTGATGGCGGTCTGGAGGCGACCGTCCATGTCTTCGTTCTGGATGACCTGGACGTCGAACGTGACGTGCGGGTTCTCCTCGGTGAACTTCGCGGTGGTGTCCTCCCAGTACGCGGCGCCGGGGCCCGTGGTGGAGTTGTGCCAGAAGGTGAGCGTCACCGGTTCGGCGTCACCTGCGGGCTCCTCCGCGGGTTCACCGGGATCCGCGCCATCCGCGGTCTCCACGGGCGGGGCGTCGGGGGTGGCATCCACGTCCCCATTGGTTGCGTCACCTCCACAACCGGAAAGCAAAAGGGCGCCGGCTGCCGCCGCCGCCATGATGAACCTGAGCTTCATTGCGAATCCTCCACTCGACATTGACTGGTGGCAGTTAACCTGCCGTTAGGTTAATCTTGCTGCAAAACATAGTCGGTGTCAAACGTTTTCGATAACGTTTTCGCAACGGATTCGAACTCGCCGCAAGGGAAGCTCACACCGAGAACCAGCACCGGGCAGGGGCCAGCCAGTCTGACCGCCGGTGTGACAGGATTTGGCGGAACCGCCGCACCGTGCAAGACCCGAGACACAACAAGGATGGAGCAGCCGTGCAACCCTGGGCAGACCCGGACCTTTCGGTCGACGAACGAGTGGAAGCACTCTTGGACGAGATGACGCTGGACGACTTGATCGGCCAGCTCGGCGCCTTCTGGCCGAGGCCAAAGGGCGACGAGAAGAGTGGTGAGGTGGCCCCCATGGAGTCGGCCATGTCGAGTGGAGAGTTCGAGCAGGTGAGCCAGCACGGACTGGGACAGCTGACACGGGTCTTCGGCAGCGCCCCCGTCACGGCGGCTGACGGCGTTGCTACCCTCGCCCGGTTCCAGGCTTCCGTGGTGGAGCGTTCACGATTCGGGATCCCCGCTGTCGCGCACGAGGAATGCCTGACCGGACTGACCGCCTGGGGCGCCACCGTCTACCCCGCTGCCATCGCATGGGGAGCCACCTTCGACCCTGACCTGGTGGAGGAAATGGCCGCCACGATCGGGGCAGACATGGCCGCGCTCGGCGTCCACCAGGGACTCTCCCCGTTGCTCGACGTGGTCCGCGACTACCGCTGGGGCCGCGTGGAGGAGACGATCAGCGAGGACCCGTTCCTCGTCGGCACCCTCGGCACCGCCTACGTCAAGGGTTTGCAGCACGCAGGAGTGGATGCCACGCTGAAGCACTTCGTCGGCTACTCCGCCTCCCGCGCTGGCCGCAACCACGCGCCGGTCAGCATCGGCACCCGCGAACTCGAGGACATCCTCCTGCCTCCGTTCGAGATGGCCGTCCGCGAGGGCCAGGTGGCGAGCGTGATGAACTCCTACTCCGATGTGGACGGCGTGCCCGCCGGCGCCAGTCGGCACCTGCTGACCCACGTGCTGCGCGAGCGTTGGGGTTTCCAGGGCACCGTCGTGTCCGACTACTGGGCGGTCAGCTTCCTCCACGGAATGCACCGCGTCGCAGAGGACCTGACCGCCGCGGGGGCGCTCAGCCTGGTGGCAGGGATGGACGTGGAACTGCCCGAGACCGGTGCTTTCGCGCACCTGGCCGAGGCCATCGACCGTGACCTCGTGACCGAAGCCGACGTGCGCCAGGCAGCCCGCCGCGTCCTGCGACAGAAGGCCCGGCTGGGTCTCCTGGACGCGGATTGGACCCCGGAGGCGGCGGGGGAGGCCGTGGACCTGGACAGCGAACGCAACCGCGATGTGGCGCGCCGGGTGGCCGAAGAATCGATCGTGTTGTGTGCCAACGAGTCGGGGATCCTCCCGCTCCAGGCACGGCGGATCGCGCTGCTCGGACCCATCGCATCCGATGCACTCACGTTCCTGGGTTGTTACGCGTTCCCCAACCACGTGATGCCGCGCCACCCCGAGCTGGAGATGGGGCTCCAGATCACCAACCTCGCCGACGCCGTGGAAGCGGAGTTCGCGAATGCCACCGTGACGCGCGCCCAAGGCGTCGGGATCCTCGATCCGGACACCTCCGGCATCGCCGAAGCCGTGGCTGCCGCGCGGGACGCCGAGGTGGCAATCCTCGCCGTGGGGGACAAGGCCGGCATGTTCGGAGCGGGAACATCGGGTGAGGGCTGTGACGCCGTTGACCTGCGCCTCCCGGGAGCCCAGGAAGCGCTCGTCGAGGCGGTTCTCGAGACGGGAACGCCGACGGTGCTGCTGGTGGTCTCGGGACGTCCCTACTCACTGGGCTCGTTCGCCGACAGGGCTGCCGCAGTGGTCCAGGCATTCATGCCGGGCGCCGAGGGAGGTCCCGCGATCGCGGGTGTCCTGTCCGGCCGCGTCAACCCCACCGGCAGGCTGCCCGTCGGCATCCCCCAGCATCCGGGAGGGCAGCCGGGCACCTACATCGCACCACCGCTCGGCTGGTTCTCCGACGGTGTCTCCAACCTGGACCCACGGCCGCTGTATCCCTTCGGACACGGCCGTTCCTACACCACGTTCTCCATCGGCGATCTGCATGGGTCTGCAGACGAGGTGTCCACTGACGGCACGCTCGAGGTGAGCGTCACCGTCACCAACACGGGTGAACGTGAAGGGGCCGAAGTGGTCCAGGTCTACCTCTCTGACCTGGCCGGAGAGGTGGTGCGACCCCTGAAGCAACTCGTCGCCTATGCGAAGGTCCGGCTCGCGGCGGGCGAGAAGCGCACCGTCACGTTCGGGGTGCACACCGACCTGATGAGCTTCACCGGGCTGCAGAACACGCGCATCGTTGAACCCGGTGCCATGGAGCTGCACGTTGGGGCCAGCAGTGAGGACCTACCGCTCGTGGCGCCCTTCACCCTCACGGGGGACGTGCGTGAGGTGCAGGAGGGCCGGGTCCTCCTGCCGACGGTCTCCATCACCTGATCGTCGAGACCGGACGAGTCTTGCCGACCACGTCCTGGGACACACCGCGTCCCGGGGCGTGGTCGGCCTCGACGCCGGGGCAGTAGCCGGTTCGTGGGCGATCCCACAGATCACCCGGTCGTAGGATCGGGGCATGGCCACCCTGCGCACCGTCACCCTCAGCACCGGCTTCGACGACCACTACACCGTGGAGGGGTTTGCATGGGGCGGGGTGGGCCGCACCGTCTCCTTCGCCTCTGTTCCCTCCGGCAAGGGGATCTCCTGCGCCCGTGCGGCCCGGGACCTGCGCCTGCCGGTGAAGGCCTATGCCGCGCTCGGGCGTGACGACGCCGCCCTCTACCGTGCCCGGACCGACGCGGAGGGGTTGGACACCACGCTGGTGGAAGTGGCCGGCCCCATCCGTCACAACCTCACCATCATCGACGCCGCGGGCCAGCACACCGCGGCCCACCTGATGGGAGATCGTCCGCCGCAGGACCCAGCCGAAGTGGCGCCCCTGTTCGATCGGCTCCTGGCCGACGTGCAGCCCGGCGACATCGTCACCCTCAACGGAGCCCTGCCGCCGGGGCTGGCACCCACCACCTGGGCGGACTTGGTCGCTGCCCTCGAATCCTCCGGGGCGCGTGTGATCGTCGACGCCCAGGACCAGGCCTTCACCGCCTGCCTCGACGGCCCTCGGGTGACTGCGTTCAAGCCCAACACCGACGAGATCCGGGCCCTGCCCGGGGTGGAGGCTGCTGACGATCCGGTGGCAGCTGCCCTGCGGGTGCTGCAGCCCGTGGCGCGGATCCCCCTGGTCACCCTCGCTGGGGATGGCGTGGCCACTCTGGTCGACGGTCGTGTGCTTCGGCTGTCCTGCCCCGTCGGGCGGCCGGTGGTCTCGGTGATGGCCGGAGACACGTTCGTGGCGGGCATGGGCTGGGCGCTGCTGAAGGGCGACGCTGACCCTGAGACGGTCCTTTCGCACGGGCTGGCGGCAGCCGCGGCATACGTGGCAGGCACCCCACCGCAGCAGCGGCTGGCACGAGCCACGGCCAACCTGAGCCGGGTGGAGCGCGCACCGCTGGGCGGTGGGCCACAATGGGTACGTGCCTGAGAACCTGAAACTCAACGACGACACCAGCATGCCCGCGCTCGGATTCGGGCTCTACAAGGTCCCGGCCGAGGACGCCGAACGGGTGGTGACCGACGGCATCGCGGCCGGGTACCGCCTCATCGACGGGGCCGCCTTCTACGGCAACGAGGCCGCAGTGGGCAGGGCGGTGCGCACCAGCGGAAAGCGGGACCGGCTCACCGTCACCTCCAAGTTCTGGGGTGATCCAGTGATGACCCCCGAGCAGCTTCGCTCCGACTTCGCCACCACCGAGGCCCAGCTCGGGGTGGGCGCCATCGACATCTACATGATCCACTGGCCTCGGCCCCTGCGCGGGACCTACGTGGACGTGTGGCGCGCCATGATCGAGTTGCGGGAGGCCGGACGCATCCGCAGTCTCGCGGTCTGCAACTTCGACGCCGAGCAGATCCAGCGCCTGATCGACGAGACAGGTGTGCCGCCGGTGCTGAACCAGGTGGAATCCCACCCCTGGCTTCCGCAGCACGACCTGCGGGCGTACCACCGTGAGCACGGGATCGTGACCCAGGCCTGGTCGCCGCTGGGACGGGGTCGGCTACTGCAGGAGCCGGTTCTGGTGGACCTCGCCGGCCGGCATGGGGTCAGTGCGGCGCAGGTGGCGCTCCGGTGGCACCTGCAACTGGGTGGCAGCGCGGTCCCCAAATCGGCACGGGCCGAGCGCCTCCGGGAGAACATCGACGTGCACGGCTTCAGCCTGAGTGCCGATGACATGGCGCGCATCGCGTCGCTCGAGAGCGGTCAGCGCACCGGCACTGATCCCAGGGACCGCCAGTAGCGTCGGCGGCCCCGTGGCTCAGGCCCCCGTGGACTTCGGCAGGAGCCACGCGCTCTCGGACTGGAACGTGACCACCACGTCGGCGCCCTCGGGGTGGATCTGGTCGAACGCCGGGTCGGAGACCACGACGCTGATCTGTCCATGCTCGGTTTGTACCTCGTATTCCACGTGGTCGCCGAAGAACACCGAGGTGGTGACCCGGCCGGTGTGGTCGCCGTCGGCAGCTTGCGACGGGTCGGCCGGGAGCAGCGCGACGGACTCGGGCCGCACCAGCAGGACCACTCCGTCGGCAGAGCCCACCTCGGGGTGGGCGGGTACCTCGATGGTGCGTCCCAGCACCGAGATCCGGGCGCGATCCTCGCCCGGTGTGCCGTCGAGCGCCACGTCCAGGAAGTTGGCGCGGCCGATGAAGTCCGCGACGAACACCGAGGCGGGTCTCCGGTAGATGACATCCGGGGTGGCGGCCTGCTCGATCTGCCCGCCGTTCATGACCACGATCCGGTCCGACATGCTCATGGCTTCGGACTGGTCGTGCGTGACGTAGACGCTCGTGATGCCGAGTTGGCGTTGCAGCTTGCGGATCTCCAACCGCATGCGCTCCCGCAGCTTGGCATCGAGATTGGACAACGGCTCGTCGAACAACAGCACCTTGGGTCGCATCACCATGGCGCGGGCGAGCGCGACGCGCTGCTGCTGCCCGCCGGAGAGCTGGTTGGGAGCCCGTTGCGCGAACATTTCCAGGTTCATGGAGGCCATGACCGCCTTCACGCGCTGGTTCAGCTCGGCCTTGGGCGTGCGGTGGATCTTCAGGCCGTAAGCCAGGTTGTCCCAGACGTTGAGGTGGGGGAAGAGGGCGTAGGACTGGAACACCATCGCCATGGGCCGCTTGTTGGGGGGCGTGGTGATCATGTCCGCACCGTCAAGGACCACATGTCCGGCGGTGGGATCCTCGAAGCCTGCGATCATTCGCAGGGTGGTGGTCTTGCCGCACCCGGATGGGCCCAGCAGGGTGATGAACTCGCCGGGCGAGATGATCAGGTCGATGGCGTCGACCGCCACAACGGTTTCCTGGCCCTTCCCGAACTCCTTGGTCAGTCCTTGGAGCTGGAGTTCGCCCGTGGTGGGCGAGTCGTTGATGAGTGAGTTGTCTACTGTCAGGTTCGTCATGAGGAGCCTTACGGATCACGTGCCCGCGCGGGGCTGGGGGGACATGGGGCGGCCACGAACGGCCAGGCTGAGGAGTCCGATCACGGTCAACACGATGATGATCAGGATGGTGCAGTAGGCGAAGGCGTTGCCGAACCGTCCTGCCTCCACCTCGGAGAGGATCTGCGATGTCATGATCCTCGTCCTCGGCGTCGTGATGAAGATGATCGCGGAGATCGTCGTCATGGATCGCGCGAAAGCGTAGATCAGACCGCTGAGCAAGGCGTTGCGGATCAGTGGCAGGGTGACCTTGCGGAAGGTGGTCAGTCCGCTGGCCCCCAGCGAGGTGGAGGCCTCGTCGATCGCCGGGTCGATCTGCTGGAGTGCGGCAACACCGGAGCGCAGGCCCGCTGGTGTCGATCGGGCGATGAAAACCATTGCGATGGCCATGGCCCCGCCGAGGATGGCGCCACCTCCCGCGAGCGCCGGGAGCCACCGGAACCCTCCTGCGTCCAGGGGGCTGTTGTACGCGATGGCGAATCCGATGCCGAGCACCGTCCCCGGGACCGCGATGCCCAGCATGCCGAGGAAGTCCATGAGCCCGGCGGCGCGCTTGAGTTTGCGCACCACCAGCCATGCGATGAGCATGCCCATGATGCCGGCGATGGGGGTGGCGATCAGGGCCAGGGTGGTGGTGGTGATGATGGCGTCGGAGCCGATTCCCTGCAAAACGTAGCGGTAGTTGTTGAGCGTCCAGGTGTTGTTGACCCCCAGGATGCTGACGAAACCGCCGATGATCACGGTGCCATAGATGGTGAGGATCAGGGAACAGATCAAGGCTACGAGGGTCAGCACAGGGATCCTCGCCGCGTTTGACTCGTTGAGCTTGGCGGTGCCGGCTGGCTTGCCGGTGACGCTGACGGCGGACTGCCGGTTGGCCCAGTACCGCTGCAGGATGAACACCAACAACGCGGGGATCAGGAGCACCAGGGAGTAGGCGGCGCCGGCGCCCATGTTGTACTCGCCGATGATTGCGATGTAGGCGCGCGAGGCCAGCACCGTGTAGTCACCGCCCAACACGATCGGATTGGCAAGGTCCGCAATCGCCTCGACGAACAAGAGCAGGAACGAGGCCGCGAAGCCGGGGATCAGCATGGGCAGGGTGACGGTGGTGAAAACCTGCCACTTGGAGGCACCCAGGCTTTGCGAGGCCTCGTCCATGGACGGATCCAGGGACCGGAGCATGCCCAGCAGGTTGATGTAGGCCACGGGGAAGAAGGACAGCGACAACACCACCGTCAGACCACCCAGGCCGTAGACGTTCCACATCTGGCCGAGCAGTTGGTTGGAGATGATCCCCGCCCGCCCGAACAGTGTGATGACGGCGGTTGCGACGGCGAAGGGCGGCGAGACGATGGGGACCAGCGCCAGGAGGTGAACGAACCGCTTGCCGCGCCACTTCAGCCTGACCTGCGCGTAGGCCAGGAGGAAGCCCACCAGGGTGCCGCAGGTCCCGACCAGTAGACCCAGCACGACGGTATTGAGCAGGATCTGCCGGTTCACCGGCGAGGTGAGCATCCTGGACAGGGTGTTCATTCCCGACTCGGAGAATGCGGTGGCCAGCGTCCGGCCCAGCGGGTAGAGCACCAGGAAGAACAGGATCAATGCCACGATCGCGATCAGGATGATCGTGACTGGATCCTGGCTTACCTTGCGGGCTCGGGGACGTCTGGCCTTCGCTTCTGGCGTGGGTGCTTCGGCCAATGAGGGCAGGAGGGTGGTGGTCATGCGGATCCGATCAGAGGGCGTGGCCCGGTTGGGTCACCGGGCCACGCGTGCGGCTGACTGACTGGGACGCCTCAGTCCCGGGGAGCGGTGGCGATCTCCTCGTCGAAGCGGGCGGTCAGCGCCTCCTTGGCGTCGGCTGCCTCGGCGAAGTCGTAGTCCACGAGCGTGACCTCGCTCAGGTCCACCATGCGGTCATCCGGGGTGGCGTTCTGGTTGGTCAGCAGCTGGTAGGACTGGTGGGCAGGGCCGATCTCCTGGGCTTCTGCGGACAGTGCCCAGTCGAAGTATTGCTGGGCGGCTTCCTGGTTCGGCGAGTTCGCCACGAGAGCCACCCCACCGATCTCCCAACCGGTGCCATCGGAAGGGATGGTGGTGACCAGATCGGTCATGCCCTGTTCGGCGTACTTGACGCAGTCATGACTGAACACGATGCCCACCGCCACCTCGCCTCGGCCAGCGGACTGGGCGGGTGCGCTGCCCGAAGTGGTGTACTGCAGGATGTTGCTGTGCATCTGCCCCATCCAGTCGAGTCCCTCGTCCTGGCCCCCGCGGAGCACCACCTGGGTCCACAGCGTGGTGAAGGCGGTACCGGACGTGGCAGGGTGAGCCATCATGATTTGGCCTTGCAGCGCCGGATCCAGCAGGTCCTCCCACGTCTCGGGAGCCTCGAGGCCGAGTCGGTCGAGGACCACCTCGTTGGAACAGAAGCCCAGGACGCCCACATAGATCCCGCCCCAGTACCCCTCGGGGTCCATGAACTCCGGATCGACCTCGTCGGCGGCGGGGGAGTCGTACTGCTCCAGGAGACCAGCGGAGGCGGCCACGTTGTAGCCGTCCACCGGGCCGCCGTGCCACACGTCGAACTCGGGGCTGTTGCGTCCGGCTTCCAGACGTGCCACCGCTTCACCCGAGGCCAAACGGACGTAGCTCGTCGGGATGCCGGTCTCCTCCTCGAAGGCCTGGACCCATGCTTGGCAGACGTCCTCCTGGTTGCCACAGGCGATGGTCAGGCTCTGGTCCTCGATGGGAGTGCCGCTGCCTTCCTCGTCGTCGATGGCGCAACCGGTAAGCAGCAGTGCGCCAGCTGCGAAGCTGGCGGCAATAAGCCGCAACGGCACCCTGGTGGTGTGTGACATGAAGGCCCTCCTTGGGGGGTTTCTCTACGCGGACGCGGCTTCGCGTCGGGTGAACACTAACAGCGTAGTGTTGCCCGTCCGTCAGGGGGCTACCGAAACACCGTCGAGAGCTCGTCCGGGGCTCGTCCATCCCGTCTCCGGCTGCAGAATCGCCGCGGCTTCCCGTTGTTGGGGGCATATTGCCCCCAACGTGACCAACGTCCGGCGGTCCGGGTCAGCCCCGGCTCAGCCTTCGGCCAGGAACTGCTCCGCCCTCTCCTTGGGCCGTCCGATGATGGCGATGTCCCCACGCACCAGGACGGGAGGCTGCATCAACCGGGGAAAGCGTGCCAGCAGATCGGCCACCTGCTCGGGCTGGGTGTAGTCCTCGGGCTTCAGGCCTTGGGCCTGGAAGAACGCGTCCTTGCGCACCAAATCGGCCGGGGGATCCTCCAATTTGCCGATCAGGTGCAGCAGTTCGGCGCGCTCCAGGGGGGTCTTGAGGTACTCCACAACTTGGACGTCGCGGTCCTCGGCGGAGGTCATCGCGTGCCGGGAAGCAGAGCAGCGGGGGTTGTGGTAGATCGTCGTCTTCGCCATGTTTTAAGAGCCTACGACGCGTCTGCCCGGCGCGGGGAAAAGGTGAAGATGGACCACCTTGCTCTTTCCTCGACGCGACTCTTCACGAGACAGAGGCGGGGGGGGCCAGCGGGTGGGGGCACGGGCCCCCCGGGGGTGGACGGCGTGGTGTGGCGGGGGGGACAAG
>CAZPSO010000002.1:0-6594 GCA_964588895.1 uncultured Tessaracoccus sp. | reverse complement strand
CCCGGGGGGGGGCACGCGTGCGCGCCGCCCCCCCTCCCCCCCCCCCCTCCCCCCCACCCCCCCCCCCCGGGGGGGGGGGGCGGGGGGCCCCCCCCCCCCCCGCCTCTGGGTGTCCAGTGCTGTGTCAGCCGTGGATCACTCGCCGAGCTCGTTCTGCAGGTCCGACTGGGCCTGGTCGAGCGCTTCCTGGACGGGCGTTCCATTCTCGTAGATCTCGTTGAGAGTGATCGTCCGGAACCAGTTGTCAACAGCGGGCAGGTTCGGGTTGGCGAAGGACTGGAAGTGTCCGATGCCGTCCTTGACCGAGTTCAGCGTGTCGAACAAGTTCGTCGTGAAGTACTGGTTGAACTTGTTGTCCTCGTTGTGCGTGACCGCCTCGTCCTCCCAGACGTCCATGTTCACCGGGTCGAAACCGAGAACCTCCCAAACAGCCACGTTTGCGGGCAGTGACAGCTTGGCGAAGGCGTTGAACTCGGCTGCGAGCTCAGCGTTGTCGGAGGAGGCGATGACCGCCAGCCCGGTGCCGCCACCGCCGATGGTGAGGGTGTCAGAACCCTCAATCTGTGGCGCGGGAGCGATGGCGACCTTGCCGGCCAGGTCCGGCATGTAATCGACGAACCGGGAGGTGTACCACGCCGGGTAGACGATGGCTGCAAAGTCGCCGTTGTTGATGGCGCCGTATGCTTCCTCCGCGTCAGGGCTGCCACCGGGGATGGGTGAGATGGCGCCTGCGTCCTGCATATCGCGGAACATCTGCAGTGCTTCCACCACCTCGGGGCTGTTCACGGCCACGTTGCCCATGCCGCCGTCATCGAACATCTGACCACCCAGCTGGGCGATCACCAGGGGTTCGGTGAACATGACGCCGGTGTTGGCGGTGCTGAAGGCCTTGCCGGTGGCCTCGTTGTACTGTGCCCCGGCTTCCTTGAAGTCATCCCAGGTCACGATCGTGGTGTAGTCAATGCCTTCTGCTTCGAGGAGTTCCTCATTGTAGAAAGCGACGAAGGCGCCGACGTGTGTGGGATAGCCGTAGATCTTCCCGTCGCGGCTGTAAAGGTCCAGACGGGCCTGGACCACGTCGTCGACGTAGGGCGCTGCCGCTTCGGTCAGGTCGTACAGCGGCGGGTTGTCGCCGCGGACGAAGTTGGAGAACTTGTTGACCTCGATGTCGACGATGTCCGGCAAACCCTGGCCGGCGTTGACGGCCAGCAGGAGCTTGTCGTGCATGTCCTGGTAGGGGTAGACGGTGACTTGGAGGTCGATGGCCCGGTCGGGGTTCTCGTCGTTCCACTGCGTTGCCATCTCGTCATAGACCGCACCGTGGAGTTCGGCGAAGACCCACATGTCCAACTCGGTGGCGCCTTCGGGAGCCGGGGCCCCCTCGAGGACCTCGCCTTCAACTTCTGTTTCTGTTTCACCAGCAGTCTGTTCATCGGGGCTGCATGCCACCCCTGCCAGAGCCAGTCCAGCGGCAGCGAATATCGCTGCCAACTTGCGGAACCTCATGAATTCACTCCTTTGTGTTGTGTGTTACTTCGAACTACCTGCCTAGTGGGCGGTTACCCCTTCACTGCACCAGCCGTCATTCCTTCGATGAAGAACCTCTGGAATGCGAGGAACAGGATCAGGATGGGAATCAGCGAGAAGAAGGCGCCGATGATGAGGAGTTCATAATTGTTGCCGTAGGGGGTGAGCAGCGTGTTGAGACCGATCGGGAGGGTGAACTTCTCGGCCGAACGCAGCACCAGCAGGGGCCAGAGGAAGTTGTTCCACGTGAGCATGCCGTTCAGAATGGCCATGGCAGCGAAGGCAGGCTTGGAGATGGGCATGACGATCCGGAAGAACATGCCGAACTCCGAGACGCCATCCACACGCCCCGCCTCCAGGAGCTCGCGGGGAATGCCCAGGAAGTACTGCCGGAAGAAGAAGATGGTCATGGCCTGCGCCAGGAATGGTGCTACGACGATCCAGTACTGGTCCGCTGCGCCGAAGTTGTTCACCTGGACGTAGAGGGGCAGCATGAGCATTTCGAACGGAATCGTCATCAGGACGATCACGAGAATGAATCCCGCGGTCTTGCCCGGGAAGTCGTACATGGCGAACCCGTAGGCGACGAAGGAGCTCACCAGCAGGGTGCCCACCACCTGAACAACGGTCAGGACGAGGCTGTTCCAGAACCATCGGAAGTAGAGCCCCGAGTCCGTGAAGAGCATCACGTAGTTCTCGAAGTTCAGCGAGGACGGGTCCACGATGAGGGAGATGCCGTTGCGGATGATTTCGTTTCCGTCCTGGAACGTGCCCAGCAGGATGGCCGCCAGGGGGACCAGCGAAATCAGGGCGACGACGATGAGGAAGATGCTCTGGGCCGTGCCCAGCGCGCGCTGCCGCGGAGTTCTAGCCCCAACGCCACGCTCTGGGGCACTCTTCCTGGTGGTGGGCTCGGCTCGTGTTGCGGTCACCTCGAGGCGTCCTTTCTGAAGGTGCCAGTGGCGGTCAGCTGAGTCATGTTGATGATCAGGACGAGGAGGAGGAGAACCACGCCGACGGCGGAAGCGAACCCGAGGTCGTTCTCCTGGATGCCCTTCCTGTAGAGGTAGCCGACGATCGTGAGGCCTTGGTTGTTCGGCGACATGTTGCCCGCATAGAGCATGAAGCTCTCGAGGAACATTGCCAGGCCGCCGTAGACGCTGATGGTGGTGACGTAGACGATGGTGGGCTTGAGTCCGGGGAGGGTGACGAACAGGAACTTCTGGATGGCTGAGGCGCCGTCGATGGAGGCTGACTCGTACTGCTCGCTCGGGATGGCCTGCATGCCCGCCAGAAAGTACATGGTGTTCACGCCGGTCCAGCGCCACACGGCCAGCAGCAACAGCGCCGCGAGGCCCGTCAGGTCCTGGCGTAGCCACCTCACGGGGCCGAAGCCGAAGAAGTCCACGACCTGGTTCATCAGGCCAGTTGAGGATTCGGAGAACATGAGCCGGAAGATGATGCCCGCCACAACCACCGAGGTGAGGGCCGGCACGAACATTGATGACTTGAAGAAGGCCTTGACCCGCGCGTTGCCCAACCGCGAGTTGATCAGCGCCGCCAGAACCATGGGGATCGGGATCAGGAGGAAGAGGGTGAGAACCATGTAGCGGAGGCTGTTGTACACGGCCTTCCAGAAGATCTGGTCCCGCCAGAGCCGCTCGTAGTTCCTGGTGCCGATGAACGATGCTTGGCCGTAGATCACCTCCTGGAAACTCATCACCACCGACTGCGCCACGGGGATGAGCCAGAAAATTGCCACGGTGATCAGGAACGGGAGGATGAACAGGTACGGGGCGAGCCGTTTGGAGTACAAAAGCCGGGTCATGTAGCGCGATCCCCCTCGATCACTGGCCTTCTAGGGTTCCCTCATCGGTCCTCGGTGACGGATGGAATCAGGAATGGTTGCTTAGGTTTATCGATTACCTATGCTGAACTTTAGCCCGCGCGTGGAGGCTTGGTCAACGAAATCGCTCCGTGTCTCACATTCGACCGGGTGGACCCCGGCGCGACCCCTGGCCCTCGGGTTCAGGGTGTGGGCGAATCCGATGAGCGCCGGAACGCCCGCCGTCGTCGGATTCGCTGCTCCGACGGGGGATCGACCCTGGCGTATGGTGACCGGGATGGAAGCGACCGCAGCAGGGCCCGGTGACATGCGGAAGCTCTTGCGCCGTCCGGACTTCAACAGCCTTCCCGTCGCGGGCCACATCGGGCAGATCACCGCGGCCCTGGCCTCGCGCCGGCTCGTGGTGCAGGCTCCGCCGGGGACGGGCAAGACCACGGTGGTTCCCCCCGTGGTGGCCGACGGTGTGACCGGCAGGGTGATCGTGACGCAGCCCCGGCGGATCGCAGCCCGCGCCGCTGCACGTCGGCTGGCGCAGCTCACCGGCACCCGGGCCGGCGAGTTCGTGGGCCATACCGTGCGCGGGGAATCCACCGTCACCAGCCGCACCCGTGTGGAGTTCCTGACCACGGGCGTGCTGCTGCGACGTCTCCTGCGCGACCCGGAGTTGGGTGGTGTGGACGCGGTCATCCTCGACGAGGTGCACGAACGTCACCTGGACGACGACCTCGCGCTGGCCATGGGCACAGAGCTGGCGCAGCTCCGCGACGATTTGGCCGTCGTGGCGATGTCGGCAACGCTCGACGCCGAACGCTGGGCCGGGTTGCTGGGCGGAGCGGCAGTCGTGGCGGTGCCGTCGGTTCTCCATCCGCTGGATGTCCAGTGGGCTCCCTTCGCCGGGGCGGCCACCGATGCGCGCGGCACCAGCCGACCCTTCCTGGACCACGTTGCCGACCTGACACGCCGCGCCGTCCAGGCGTACCCGGACAGGTCGGCGCTCGTGTTCGTGCCCGGCGTCTGGGAGGTGGAACAAGTGGTCGGCAGACTGGCCGGCCTGGACCGCCGCATCCTTCCATTGCACGGCCGCCTGGAGTCCCGGGATCAGGACGCGGCCCTGCGCGACGACGGACAGGCGCGCGTGGTGGTGGCCACCGCCGTCGCGGAGTCCTCGCTGACCGTACCGGGCGTGCGGATGGTGGTGGACTCCTGCCTCAGCCGCGAACCCCGCTTCGACGCCAACCGTGGCGTCTCCGGCCTGGTCACCGTGCGGTCCTCGCAGGCCTCGGCCACCCAGCGCGCCGGCCGGGCTGCCCGCGTCGGCCCCGGCCTGGCCATCCGCGCCCTGGCCGCTGATGACTGGGCCGGGATGGCACCCGAATCGACCCCTGAAGCAGTGCACGCCGATCTGACGGGCGCCCTGCTCACCCTCGCGGCCTGGGGATCGCCGCGCGCCGACGGCATGACGCTGCCGTCGGTGCTACCCCGCGCGGGTGTGGAACGGGCCGAGACCGAGCTGCGATCCCTGGGCCTGGTGGACGACCGCGGCCGCATCACGGACCAGGGCCGACGCGTGGTCGCCATCCCCGCCGAACCTCGACTGGCCTCCGCCCTGGTCAGCGGTGCCCGGCGGGTGGGCACACGCCGGGCTGCTGAGATCGTGGCGCTGCTGGCCGCCGACGACATCGGTGGTGACGACCTGAGTGAGGAACTCGGGCGGATCCGTCACGCCCGGACTCCGGCGGCGAAGCGGTGGCGGGAGGAGACCTCCCGCCTGCAGCGCTTGGTCCCCGGCCAGGAACCGGCCGATCCGCTCACCACCGACGCCTCACTCGGCTGGATCGTGGCGTCCGCGAGGCCGGGGTGGATCAGCCGGACCCGCGGCCATGGCACCTACACCAGCGCCTCGGGGACCGGCTTCGTCCTGCCGAAGGGCTCCCGCCTGTCGGGGGAGTGGCTGGCTGTCTGGGAGTCGCAGCGTTCCCACACCGGCGCGGACTCCCTGATCCGCGCAGCCGTGCCGATCGATGAGGCGACGGCGCTCGAGGCCGGCGCCCACCTCCAGGCGGAGGAGGTGGAGACCAGCTGGGAGGGCGGCAAAGTACGGGCGCGGGCCACGCGTCGGCTGGGCGCGATCACCCTGTCCTCCTCACCGATCCGGCCCCATCCGGCTAACGCAGAGGCCGCTGTCCGCGAGGCGCTGGGGTTGCATGGGCTGAACGAGGTGTTCGTGTGGAACGACTCCGCCCGCATGCTGCGACGTCGGCTGGCCGTCCTGCACCGCGCCATGGGCGCGCCCTGGCCCGACGTCTCCGAAGAAGCGCTGTTGGCTCGCGTGGACGAGTGGCTGTCACCGGAGATCCGCGCCGTGGCCCAGGGCAGACGGCCCACCGACCTCACCTCACCGCTGCGCCGACTCCTCCCGTGGCAGCAGGCCGGTCGCCTCGACGAACTGGCACCCGAACGGCTCGCCGTTCCCACCGGATCGGCAATCCGTCTGGATTACCCCGAGGTGGGCAGCGATGCTCCGGTGGTCCTGGCGGTCAAGCTGCAGGAGTGCTTCGGCTGGAAGGCAACGCCCACCATCTGCGACGGACGAGAACGGGTATTGCTGCACCTGTTGTCACCGGCCCGACGCCCGCTGGCTGTCACTGACGATCTGGCCAGCTTCTGGGCCAACGCCTACGCGGCCGTGCGGGCGGAGAACCGGGGCCGCTACGCCAAGCATCCATGGCCGGAGGATCCGCTGACCGCCACGCCGATGCGGGGCACGACGCGTTCCCGTCGGTGAAGGCCGGTCTCTGAATCGAGCGCCGCCTGCGCGCGGACCGTGATGAGCCAACGCTGTTTGGAACACACGCGTGGGGCGCGACTGTGCGGTTGAGGTCCGACGGTGTACGGCTGCGGTCGGAAAATCCAACCGTTCCCGCACACCGACCCGCCGCAAGTGCACATCTCAGACGTGCCGCGACGACCCAAAGGCCCGAACTCCTGGGGGCGTCGGGCCAGGAGGGCTGCTGAGCGCAAGGCTGTTGTTGCAGCCGGGACAATGCTGGCTCAGCAGTCTCCTAGACGGTGGTGGCAAACCTCGCGGCGCTGCGGGCCTTGGCCTTGGCGGCCTCCACCTCCCTGTCCTTCGGTGGAGCCTTGGTCACAAGGTCCTCCAGCAGGTGCATGGTCACGTGGGCGATCTCCGCGACGGCGTGCTCGAAGGCCTCCTGGTTGGC
>CAZPSO010000001.1:32891-34502 GCA_964588895.1 uncultured Tessaracoccus sp. | reverse complement strand
TCGATGTTGACCAGGTCGTACTCGCCCGGCTCGCGCACATCGATCAGGTCGAAGTCCTCCTGGCCAGCCTGCCTCCGGGCAAGGAGCGCGGCCAGCTCGGTGGCGCTGAGCGCGTCCGGATCCGACGCTGGTGCCGCCTGGTCACCGGTGCCGCACCAGGCGTCGTAATCGATCAGCTTCTCCACGGGTGCCCTGGTGGGGTCGGCCTTCAGGGTGATCTCGCGCCAGCTGAAGTCCAGCGCGTCCAGCACCATGAGCCGCCCGAGCAGGCTGCGGCCGATGCCGGTGATGATCTTGATGGCTTCGCCCGCCATGGCCGTGCCCACCATGCCGGGGAGCACCCCCACCACCCCACCTTGCGCGCATGAGGGCACGGCGCCCGGTGCCGGGGGTTCGGGAAACACGTCGCGGTACGTGGGGCCGTGACCGGCGTGGAAGACCGCCACCTGACCACTGAACTGGAAAATGGCTCCCCATACACATGGCTTGCCGAGCAGTTCCGCGGCGTCGCTCACGAGGTAGCGGGTGGGGAAATTGTCCGAGCCATCGAGCACCAAATCGTAGTCGCCCAGGATCTCCAGGGCGTTGCGGCTGTCCAGGCGCGTGTGGTGTTCGTCCACCGTGACTCCCGGGTTCACGTCGCGGACCTTCTCGGCGGCTGAAGTCACCTTGGGACGTCCGACGTCGGAGGTGCCGTGGATCACCTGCCGCTGCAGGTTGGAGGCGTCCACGGCGTCGTCGTCAATGATGCCTATCCGGCCCACGCCAGCTGCGGCGAGGTAGAGCAGGACGGGGGATCCCAGTCCTCCGGCGCCCACCACCAGCACGCTGGCGGCCCTGAGTTTGTGCTGGCCGTGCAGGCCCAGTTGGGGCAGCATGATCTGTCGCGAGTAGCGCCCCAGCTCCTCGCGGCTGAGGTCAAGGGGTGGTGGGATGGTCATCTACTCGTCCTTCGTTCCGCCGGTCTCGTACGACGGGGGCAGGGCGACGGAATGCACGTAGATCCGGACGCGCCGCTCGTCGGCTCGGGTGCGCAGCTGGGTGTCCGGTACGGAGGCCGCCCCGCTGTGGCGTTGTTTGGCGGCTTCGGCGTGCTCTTCGATCAATGCGAGGACCGCCTCATTCAGCGCGCTCAGTTCTCCTGCGGTCATCCACTGTGTGTGGGTGGAGTCGGTGCTGGCTGCCAACCACTGTGGGTCCTCGTCGGCCAGGTGATCGGCCACGGCAGTCATGTCCGCCATGAGATTGTCCATGGACCAGCGCAGCATCAACCTGTTGGCGCCCTCGTCGCGGTCTTTGGTGCCGTCGTAGGAAAAACCGATGGCCTTCCACCATCGCTCCCGGGCGTTCCCGGCTCCGGGGGCCTCCTCCACGAACCCGAATTTCTCCAGCTGCCGCAAGTGGTAGCTGGTCTGTCCCGAACTCTCGCCTGTCTGCCGGGCCAGCATGCTGGCCGTGGCCTGCCCGTGATCCTGCAGCAAGCGGTACATGCGCATGCGCAACGGATGGGTGAAGGCCTTGATCTCCTGGGAGGTGGCGGGCCTGGCGCGATGCGGGAGGTTGCGGGCGGACATTGTGCAAGGAAGCCTTTGCATAGAAAACGTTGCAGAA
>CAZPSO010000001.1:0-32791 GCA_964588895.1 uncultured Tessaracoccus sp. | reverse complement strand
GAGGTTGCGGGCGGACATTGTGCAAGGAAGCCTTTGCATAGAAAACGTTGCAGAATAATTTCTGCATCTAGTCTAGGCGAAGCCCCCACACCCCGACGGCTAACCCCGTGGAGGTCTGACGGGTCTGATGGGGGTGGCATCCGCCGGGGCTGCATCACGCGCCCCGTCGCGGGCTCCACCACGAGTCCCGTCGCGGGCTGCATCAAGAGTCCCGATCCACGTTGGATAAGGGAATAGTGCCCTCCGCGCTGCTTCCCTGCGGCGTTTCGTGGGCTCGTGCCGCACGCCTAGTCCTGGACCTCCCCGTGTCGCGGACGCGGCAACGGGTCGCCCTTCCCGGTGCTCAGCGGGAGAGGGAATGGTCCAGCAGCCGATCGGAGGCCACGGGGTGGTTGCGACGGGCCCAGACCTCGGTGATGCCGCGCGGTGCCTCGTGGCCATGCTCCGTGGTGGCCTCGACCGTGCGGTCTTGGCGGCGACGGTGGGCGCCGGCTGCGAACCAGAGCGCGGCCAGATAGCCCAGCGTACCCAGGAGCAACACGACCAGTGCGACGCCGATCTCGGCTGCCAGCAGCGTGCTTCCCGTGGTGGTGATGGTGACTTCTGCGAGGTGGATTGAGGTGAACATGCGAACTCCCAACTATGCAAAGGACAATTTGCAAACAAGACTTTGCAAAGATAACTCTGCAATGGGGTCGCGCGCAAGCCCTTGAGCAAAATTCGTACAGTCCGCTCCGCGGGTGGGAGGTCCTCGTTCTCTCCATGGGTCGCCACGCCGGTTGGAGATGGCGACGTATACGAAGATCTGGGCACCACCGGCCGGCGAGCGGCGGGAAGGGAGGCCCACCCCGCCGGGGTCAGCTGGGTCAGGTTGGCTGGGGCGGGTCAGGGGAGTCGGGCCAGGCGTTGACGACGTTCGGCCGCAACCTTCAGGTTCTCGAGCCCCCAGAACAGGCAGAACAGCCCGATCTCCCACCACTCCAGGAAAAGGATGAAGTGCCCGGGTGCGAAGAGCCGTGCCATGCCCCAGGCGAACAACGGCCCCAACCCCATCAGCCCGACGATGACGCGGTAGCCGAGCAGGCCATCCGTCTGCAGGCGCGGGAGGGTCTCGTGGGAGCGTCGCGCCGCCACCTGCGGCCAGGCGTGGGTGGCGGTGGCCACGACGAGTGCTCCGAGCAGCAAGATGGCGGCCAGGTGGTGGATGGGGAGGTTCACGCCGAACAGCGTGATGCCATCCAGCGTCACGTCACGCGGATCCGGGGCCCACAACTGCCACATGGTGAGCAGCAGGAACCCGAGGAGGCCCCCGGCGGTGGCGATCACGAACGCCAGCGCCGCCCGGTCGCCGGTGACCAGCTCGCGGATTCGCCTGGTCCGTCGCAGTTCGAGGGCCACCAGCAGGAGGCACAGCAGCACTGCCACGCTCAGGGTGATGCGCAGGGACCAGATGTAATCGGCAGCCGTGAAGCCCTGCCCGGAGAGCTCCAGCCCCGCCCGCAATTCGTCGAGGATCTCGTCGATGTTGTGGGGGATCAGCGCCACCAGGACGGCGTAGAAGGCGGCGCCGTTGAAGGTGTAGTCCTCCAGCGTGGTGGCGCCCTGGTAGGCCACCATGCACACGGCCACGGCGATGAGCACACCCACGAACACGTCGCGGACCGGGCCGCCGTAGTAGGCGCTGATGGAGGTCTCCAGGTAGCCCTGGGTGATGGCCGTGCCCACCGTGGCCACGAAAAGCACGAGAGGCAGGATGAAGAGCAGCCACCGCAGGCTGCTGTACGTCAGCCACAGGGTGCGGTTGCCACTGTCCCTGCTGACCATCGTCCACCCCCCTTGCGGGCAGCATACGTCTCCGTCGTACCGCCATGTGGGTCTCCGGGATGCGAAGTGTTGCCACCAGGGGACGTGCGGCATGTCGAGGCGGAGCGGAAGTTCGTCACCGCCCCGATGTGGCCACCCGTCGTGAGAAGGGACGGTGGCGGCGACGGCCACGCGGGAGCGCCGGCAGCAGGCAGCAGGCAGCCTACTTCGTCAGCGACCGACCGAGATCCTGGTGCGATACCTTGCGAGACCCAGCAGGAGGCCCTCGGCTGCGACCGCGACTCCGGCCATCTCCAGGAACTCCTCGACGGTCGACAGCGAGTTGAGCAGCAGCCAGTGGGTGTGCCCACCCGTGACCAGCCAGCCGGCCAGCATCTCCAGGCCGACGGCCCCGAAGACGTAGATCGCTGCGCCCTGCAGCGTGCGCCGGCGCGCTGGGGCCCCCAGCCTGCCGAGCCACCGGTATCCGATGATGACGGTGAGCAGCACAGCGCCGAGAGCTGGTACGACCCAGGCGTAGTACAGCCAGCCACCGCCGGTCCCGAACAATTGCCGCAGCGGTGTGATCGTCCGTTCGTGCAGCATGAGGAACTCATCGGCGGCCATGTAGGCCGGTACCGCCGCCGCGGCCCGGCCCCACCAGGGGGAGGCGCCGCGACGCGCCTGGACCGTCCCGATGGTCCAGGCCAAGATCGACAGCACGAGGAGCCCCAGACTGGCGATGAGCGTCGGCAGCGTCTGCTCGCTGGATACGTTGACGAGCGCGGAGGCCGTCTCCAGCCAACTCACGTCAGGCCAGATCCGCTTGGCGAATTGGCCACCCAGCGAGATCACGGACAAGCCCACCGCCACGAACACCAGCAGGCGCCGCACGCCGGCTGCTGACAGGGACAGATGGTCGCGACCGCTGTCCACCGAAGGAGGTCGACCATCGTCCTCGAGGTCGGATGCTTCCCGGCTCGAGGCCAGTCGCTCGTTCGTAGCCATGCGCGCACCCTAGTCGACGCTCGCCGAGATACTTCGTCCGCAACGCCACCAGTCGAGAATCCACGCCTCGATCCATGCGTGAGGGCACGGGGGTCACTCGACCCGCGGTCATCAGCAGCACCCTGCCGGCCGGGACGGGAGCTGGGACAATGGGGGCATGCGACACGTGGAGTTGGAGCGGAAGTTCGACATCGCCCCCGATGCGCCCCGCCCGTCCTTGGAGGGGGTGGTGGAGGAGGGGGGCACACGGGAGCACCGGCTGCGGGCGGTGTACTTCGACACTCTTGACCTGCTTCTCGTGCGCAACGGGATCGTGTTGCGGCGACGTGAGGGTGGCATTGATGCCGGGTGGCACCTCAAACTGCCGATGGCCGGCGATGCCCGCATGGAGGTGGCAGCGCCGCTCACGGAGAATCCGGGCCACCTGTCGGTACCGGAACACTTGGTGCGTGAGGTGATCCAGTTCCTGGGCGAGCGCTGGCCACAAGGGGCCGAGGGAGCACTACTGCCGGTGGCCGTACTCCGAACCATCCGCCAGGAGACACCCCTGCTCGATACGTCGGGGGAGCTGGTGGCGGAACTGGCCGACGACACGGTCATGGCCCTGGCAAGCGGCCAGGTGTGGCGTGAACTGGAGCTGGAGCTGGCTGGCGGGACCGTGGAACTGCTGGATCGCCTCGGGAGGCTGTTTGCTGACCACGGCCTCTCATCGTCGCGCGCTCCGTCGAAGCTGGCGCGGGCGGTGGGGGACCGGCTGCAGCGGCAGAGCGAAGCGGTTCTGCCGCGCAAGGCCACGGCTGCGGAGGTGGTCATGGACTACCTGGCGCAGCAGGTGGCCGTGGTGGTCGGCCGAGAAGAGGACGTCAGGACCGACCACGCCGACGGAGTCCACAAGACCCGCGTGGCAACCCGGCGCATGCGCAGCACCCTGCGCACCTTCCGCCGACTCTTCCACCGCGAGGAGACGGACCGGCTGCGCGACGAACTGAAGTGGTACGCCACGGTGCTGGGGATGCCACGTGACGCCGAGGTGATGAAGGACAGGATCTCGGGTGCGGTGGAGCAGATGGACGTCGACCTGGTGGTCGGCCCTGTGCAGGACCGGGTCCGCAGTGAACTGGACGGCCGGCACACCAGGGCGCACGCAGCCCTGGTGGAGGTGCTGGACGGCGAGCGTTACCTGGCGCTGCGGGACCGTCTGCTGCAGCTGTTGGCTGAGCCTCCGCTGCGGGGCCGGGCGGCGAAGCGGAGCGCCACCGTGCTTCCGCGGCTGGTGGACAAGGCGATCGGCAGGGCGCGCACCGACTGGGAGGGGTCGCGCCGGGCCGAGGGTGACGAGAGGATGCACCTGCTGCATGAGGTGAGGAAGCGGGCCAAGGCGGTGCGGTACGCATTCGAGGCGCTGGCCCCGGCGGTGGACGGTGCGGCGCGCGCGGCGGAGACCTGGGAGGAGGTCACCGAGCAGCTCGGCCTGCTGCAGGATTCGCAGGTGGCGGAGGAGTGGTTGAAGCACATGGCTGCTGCGGCGGAGTCGGCGGGTGAGCCGAGCCGCACCTACGGCACGCTCATCCAGCGGGAGCAGGATGCGGCGCGCCGACAAGTGGCAGAGGGTGAATCGGTCACCGTCCGGGCCTTCGAGCTGACCGGCGGATCCGCGTCGTAGGAGAGCGCGGAGCACTACGCTGAAAGCCCCACGCCATCTCCCGGAAGGTAACCGACATGGCCCACGAGATCACCGTGAACCCACTACGCGGCATCGAACTGCGCGACGAGACCCGTCACTACGGCGTATACCACCACGGCGCCCACGTCTGGGCATGGCAGCCGGAAGGGCACGAGGCGGTGCTGTGGATGAGCGGCAAGTCCATGTATGAGGCTGGCCAGCCCATCCGCGGCGGCATGCCCGTGTGCTTCCCATGGTTTGGTCCCGGACCCAGCGGAGACCTCCAGCCCGCGCACGGCTTCGCCCGGCTCAACGAATGGGAGCTCATCGACGACTCCCACACCGATGACGGAGGCCTGCGCGTGGAGTACGCGATCGACTCGACCACCGCCGTGGCGCAGCCGCACTGGCCGCACAAGTACTCCGCGCGTCTGAACGTCACGTTCGGGAGCCAGGAGTTGGTTGTGGAGTTCACCGTCACCAACGACGACGTGGAACCCATCACCTACGAAGAAGCACTGCACACCTACCTGGCCGTGGGAGACGTGCGCCAGGCCCGGGTGGCCGGTCTCGACGGGGCCCGGTATCTGGACAAGGTGGCCGGCACCTGGCTCACCCAGGACGGCGACGTCACCATCACCGGCGAGACGGACCGGGTCTACCTCAGCACCGGCGAGGTCACGCTGGAGGACCCCGCCACGGGCCGCACGCTGGTCATCAGCAAGGAGGGTTCGGCCAACACCGTGGTCTGGAACCCGTGGGTGGACAAGTCCGCCGCCATGCCCGACTTCGGCGACGACGAGTGGCCCGGGATGATCTGCATTGAGGCGGCCAATGCCCTCGAGGCGGCTATCACACTGGAACCCGGTAACTCCCACACCATGGTGCAGCGGATCTCGCTGGCCTGAACTAACGGCGTCGACTGTCCCCGCCAAACCCGCGCCCGGCTCCCCAGGGGCGTGGGTACAGGCTCAGCGCAGGTCGGCGCCCAAACGGCCGAAGTTCTGCAGCAGTTGCGGCACTCGGTAGTGCATCGCCTCGTAGACCTCGCGGGCGGCGTCGGTTACCCCCACTTGGGTCTCGACCGCGTCCCCGCGGAGCAGCTGGTAGCCGGTTTGGAGGTCGTCGACCACTCCAAGGGCTTTGGCCCCGAGGATGGCGGCACCCAACCCGGAGCCCTCGGCCCCGGCCGTCACGGTGAGGGGACGGTTGAGGACCCCGGCCACGACGTCACGCCACACCTGCGAGTAGAACACTCCGCCCGTGGCGCGGATCTCCTCCACCCGGTTGATCATCCGTAGGCGGCGCAGGATGGTCCACAGTTGGAAGGCGACCCCCTCGATGCCGGCGCGGATGAAGTGGTCCGGGGTGTGTGCACGGCGGACGTGCAGGAAGGCGCCCCGGATCTCCGAGTCCCACAATGAGGCACGCTCGGCCACCAGGTAGGGAACCATGACGAGCCCCTCGGAGCCGGGAGGGATGAGTTCGGCTCGGCGGCAGGCCTCGGCGTCCGTGGCCCCGGGCGCGTAGGTCTCGGTCAGCCATCGCTGCACCAAGCCCCCGTTGCTGACCGCCCCGCCGGCCACCCACACATCGCGGGTGAGCGCGTAGCAAAACAGCCCCGAGACGACGGCCGGTGCGCGCACCACCATGCGTACCGCACCGCTGGTGCCGATGGACAGACCAGCCCGGCCGGGTTCCATGGCGCCGGTTCCCAGATTGCCGAGGGGGCCGTCGCCAGCCCCGACGACGATCGGCAGCCCCGCCGTCAGGCCGGTGGCGTTGGCGGCTGTGGCAGAAAGGGGAAGCATGTCCGTGGTGTCATGGATCGGGGGCAGTTGGTCCGGGCGCAGCCCGGCGATGTCGAGCGCCTCGGGGTTCCAGGCACGGTCTTCCATGTCCAGCATCCCGGTGCCGGAGGCCGACGACAACTCCGTGGCCACCTGACCCGTCAGGACCACCAGGATCCAGTCCTTCAGGCCCACCCAGTGGGGGGTTCCCGTGAGGATGTCCGGATGGGTCTCCTTGAACCAGCGAAGCTTCACCATGGGGGACATGGGATGCGTGGGGGTGCCGCTGGTGTAGTGGAGTCGTGGGCCGGTGGCGTGCTCGTTCAGGACGTCCGCCTGCAGGCGTGCACGTGAGTCGGCCCAGGTGAGCAGCTCCGTCACCGGCCGCATGTCCAGGTCCAGGCCGATCAGGCCATGCATCGCCGTGCTGATGGAGATGCCGATCACGCGCGACGCGTCCACCCGCGTCACCACACCGGCAATGGCGCTCAGCACACCCTCGGCGATCGTGTCCGGATCCTGCACGTGCCAGCCCGGCTGCGGGTTGAGCAGCGGGTACTCGGCGGACACCGTCTCGCGCACGTCGCCGTCGATCGAGAACAGGGACGCCTTGGCGGCGGTGGTGCCGACGTCCAGTCCGAGAATGACGTCGCTGGCGGGACTCATGTGGGCCTTCCTTCATTGGTGGGTCGCTTCGCTCCTCAGGCTACGGCCTCCGGCATGCCCGGGGGGCGGATCGGGCTCTCGCGCCGGCCCCCGCCGCCGAGTTGTCGGGTATCGACACACCCGCGCCGCATCACGACGAAGATGGACAGCGACCCCCTCCCACGTCCATGGGGAGCCAGCCGAGAAGGAGAAAGATGAACACGTGGCGATTCCGTCCCGACGATGCTCCGGAGCAGATCCCCGAAGAGACCGCAGAGACCATCCACGCCTGGTGGCGAGCGGCCAACTACCTGTCCGTGGGCCAGATCTACCTGTTGGACAATCCACTCCTGCGCGAGGAACTGTCGCGCGATGACGTCAAGCCGCGCCTGCTTGGCCACTGGGGCACCACCCCGGGTCTGAACTTCGTCTACGCGCACGCCAACCGGGCGATCAGGGAACGCGACCTGAACGCCATGTACATCACCGGACCCGGTCACGGTGGCCCAGGTCTGGTGGCCAACACATACCTGGAGGGCGCCTGGTCGGAGACATACCCCAACGTGACGCAGGACGAGGACGGGATGCAGCGCCTGTTCAAGCAGTTCTCGTTCCCGGGCGGCATCCCCAGTCACGTCGCTCCCGAGGTGCCGGGCTCCATCCACGAGGGCGGCGAGCTGGGGTATTCGCTCAGCCACGCCTACGGCGCCGCGTTCGACAACAAGGACCTCCTGGTGTTCACGGTGGTGGGCGACGGCGAGGCCGAGACGGGCCCGCTGGCCGGCTCGTGGCACTCCAACAAGTTCGTCAACCCCCACCACGATGGGGTGGTGCTGCCCATCCTGCACCTCAACGGCTACAAGATCGCCAACCCGACGGTGCTGGCCCGCATCCCGGAAAGGGAGTTGGAGGCACTGATGGTGGGCCAGGGCCACAAGCCCCACTTCTTCACCGGGGGCTTCGATGACGAGGAGCCGGCCTCCTACCATGCGCGGTTCGCCCGCGTGTTGGACGACTGCCTCGACGAGATCGCCGAGATCAAGCAGCGCGCCGCGGATGCGGCCGAGCGCGGCGAGGACATCGAGCGCCCGATGTGGCCGATGATCGTGATGCGCACGCCGAAGGGCTGGACTGGCCCGAAGGAGATCGACGGCAAACGCACCGAGGATTCGTGGCGTTCGCACCAGGTGCCGCTGGACAGCGCACGGGACACCCCGGAGCACCTGGCCGACCTGGAGGCCTGGCTCACGAGCTACGGCCCCGACGAACTGTTCGACGACACCGGGCGACTCCGCGAGGAGGTGGCGGCCCTCGCACCCGAGGGTGTCCGCCGGATGTCCGCCAACCCCGTCACCAACGGTGGCGTGGTGTTGCGGGACCTGCGCCTGCCGGACTTCCGCGACTACGCCGTCGACGTCTCCAGCCCGGGCGCGCCGATCACCGAGGCCACCCGCATGCTCGGCACCTTCCTGCGCGACGTCGTCAAGATGAATCCGGACAACTTCCGCATCTTCGGACCCGACGAGACCGCCTCCAACCGGTTGCAGAACGTCTACGAAGTCACCGACAAGCAATGGAATGCCGACTTCCTGCCCACGGACGATGACGACCACCTCGCGCGGGCCGGGCGTGTGATGGAAGTGCTCTCCGAGCACCAGTGCCAGGGCTGGCTGGAGGGCTATCTGCTCACGGGCCGTCACGGGATGCTGAGCTCCTACGAGGCGTTCATCCACATCATCGACTCCATGTTCAACCAGCACGCCAAGTGGCTCAAGGTCACCAACCACCTGGCTTGGCGTCGGCCCATCGCGTCATTGAACTACCTGCTGAGCTCCCACGTGTGGCGCCAAGACCACAACGGCTTCTCGCACCAGGACCCCGGCTTCATCGACCACGTGGTCAACAAGAAGAGCGACATCATCCGCGTCTACCTGCCGCCGGACACCAACACGCTGCTGTCGACGTGGGACCACGTCCTGCGGTCCCGCCAGTACGTCAACGTGGTGGTGGCGGGCAAGCAACCCTCCCCCAACTGGCTGTCGATGGACGAGGCGGTCAAGCACTGCACCCGCGGCATCGGCATCTGGCATTGGGCGGGGACGGAGGTGGAGGGGGAGGATCCCGACGTCGTGCTGGCCTGCGCGGGTGACGTCCCCACCCTGGAGACCCTGGCGGCGGCCAAGATGCTGCGCGAGGCCATCCCCGACCTCAAGATCCGGTTGGTCAACGTGGTGGACCTGATGCGCCTCCAGGACGAGAAGGAGCATCCACACGGTCTGTCGGACCGCGACTTCGACACATTGTTCACCACGGACAAGCCGATCATCATGGCCTACCACGGGTACCCGTGGCTGATCCACCGCCTCACCTACCGTCGCAACGGGCACGCCAACCTGCACGTGCGCGGTTACAAGGAGGAGGGCACCACCACCACGCCCTTCGACATGGTGATGCTGAACGACCTGGACCGGTTCCACCTGGTGATGGACGTGATCGACAGGGTCCCGTCACTGGGCTCGAAGTACGCCAACCTGCGCCAGTACATGGCCGACGCGCGCACGTCGGCCCGCGTCTACACGCGGGAGCACGGCGAGGACCTTCCCTCCGTGGCCAATTGGCAGTGGGACGACGAGGCGGCCGACGCGAGCCAGGACGCCACCACACTGACCGGGGGTGACAACGAGTAGCCGGAGCGGCTGGACAGACACGAAGGAGGGGCGGCCCGTGTGGGCCGCCCCTCCGTCGTTGCGTGGGTGAAGCGGATCAGGCGTCGCCGCCCGCGGTCTCACCCTCGATGGTCTCCCCACCGATCTCCTTGCTGCCGCCGGTGTGCTGCACCGAGATCTTCCGGGGCTTGGACTCTTCGGCCACCGGAATGGTGACGGTGAGGACACCGTCGCTGTAGTCGGCTCCAATCTTGGAAGCGTCGATGCCGTGGCCCAGTGCCAGCTGGCGGGCGACGGTGCCGCTGACGCGCTCGCGGGTCAGCCACTTGGAATCCTCCGTGGCGCCCTTGGAAGTACGTTCGGCGCGGACGGTCAGCGTCCGGTCGTCGATGTCAATATCGATCGAGGACGGGTCGACGCCCGGCAGATCGAACTCGGCCACGAACTGGTCGCCCTGCTGGTAGAGATCCATGCTCATGCCGGGCTGGCGGGTCACCTCGCCGAAGAGGCGATCCATCTCGCGGAACGGGTCAAACGTGCGTGCCATCATATCTACTCCTTCATTGATTCGATGGGGTTGAGTGTCGATGACTCAACTCTAGGAGGCGGACTGGAAAAAGTCAACCGGGGGTTGAGTGACCCACGCTCAACTCGGAGCAAAGGGTGGTGAGGATCCCTCATTCAGCGGCGGATGCCGCGGTGGATGGGGTGAGTGGCACGGCGAGCCGACGCGCCACCTCCAGAACTGTCCGGTCCCGACCGTGGGCGCCGATCACCTGAACGGCCAGGGGCAGACCGTGCGGGCTCAGACCGACGGGGACGCTCGCGGCCGGATTGCCCGCCATGTTCCAGTACCCGGTGAAGGCCACCGCGGTGGTGGAGGCAAGCTGCGAGCGGAAGGTGCCCATGTGGTGCAGCCGCGGGGTGGGTGGCGGCAATTGGGGAGTGACCGCCGTCAACAGGATGTCCAGATCCCGGAATATCCGGCGGGAAGCCGCCTCGATGCGGTCGTTGGAGCGCAGCGCCCACTCCAGCGCGGCCCGGGGCAGGACGTTTGCCAGACGGGCGGCCTGACGCGAACGCTTCTCCAGTTTGTCCGGGTGCTCCATGCGCGCCGCCTCGTCCCTGATGCCGAACCAGCTCTGGACCAGCAGGGTGGCCGGACTGCCGGCCCAGCGGAGATTGCCCTTGTGCACGTTGTGGCCGTCCGTGGCCAGGACCCGTGCCGCGTGCTCCACCGCCTCGGCAATGAGCGGGTCGGGCCTGAGTCCGCGCAACGTGCACTCGAGGGTCCAGCCGACGCGCAGTGGCCGGGGCATCAGGCCGGCAGGGCCGTCAGGGGCCATGGCTTCCAGCAGCAGGGCCACGTCGTCGAAGTCGCGCGCCAGGGGGCCGAACGTGCCCAAGCGGTGCCACAGGTCCGGGACTGGGTCGGTGGGCACCAGCCCGCGAGTGGGCTTCATCCCGGCGATGCCCGTCCATGCGGCGGGTACCCGGATGGAGCCACCACTGTCGCCGCCCAGCGCTACGGGGACCATGCCCGTCGCCACCGCCACCGCGGAGCCGCCCGACGAGCCGCCCGGGCTGCGGCCGCCGTGCCACGGGCTGCGGGTGGAGCCCCAGGCGCCGTCGGAGTACGGGGCCTGTCCGAATTCCGGCATGTTGGTCTTGCCGACGACGATCGCTCCCGCACGTCTCAGACGGGCCACCACCTCCGAGTCCACCGGCGACGGCGTGCTGTTGCCCCGGCCTCCCAGCGTGGTGACCAGCCCGGCCACGTCCATCTCCTCCTTGATGGCCACCGGCACCCCGAACAGGGGCAGGACCTCCCGCTCGTCGGGAGCAAGACGGTCCAGGTGGGCGGCATCCGCAAGGGCCGCGGCGACGCGCAGCTGCGAGAACGCCTGGTACCAGCCATCGAGGATGCGGATGCGCTCGAAGACCCTCCCCACGTGCGCCGCGACGCTGCTCTCACCCCGGCGGAGCTCGTGGGCGAGGTGGCGGGCGCTGAGGTCCAGGAGTGCCATGAGAGACACCGTACCGTCGCCGCCGTGAGGGGGAGCTTGCTGGCGGAGGAGCTGGTGCGTCAGCCAGGATCGCTCCTGAACCGGCCTGCTACCCCATCCGGCAGCACGCCGATTCCTGCCGGCGCAGGGAAGGGGCTGCGTACAGTGGGCCCATGACTGTTCCCGTCACGCTCGCCGTCCTGGGCGCCTCCGGCGACCTGGCTGAACGCCTGCTCCTGCCTGGTCTTGGCACCCTGCTCCACACCGATCCCGAGTATGACGTGACGCTCGTGGGCTGCGCCGTGGACGAGCTGTCCCAGGACGAGTGGGTCGAGCGTGTTCGGCAAGCGCTGGGCAGCAAGTGCTCCCGGGCAAGCCTCGAGAGGGTCCTGGCCACCACCCGCTACGAACAGCTCGACCTCACCAGCGCGGACGCCCTGCGTACCCTGCTCGAGGGTCTGGGGGAGGCGCCGGTGCTGTATCTGGCGCTCCCGCCGTCGGTCACCATCGCCCTGTGCAAAGCCCTCACCACCATCGAGATCCCGGAAGGGCTCCGGCTCGGCCTGGAGAAGCCGTTCGGTGCCGACCTCGACACCGCCCGCCAACTCAACGACCTCCTGGCTGGTCTGGTGCCGGAGAACCAGATCTTCCGCATCGACCACTTCCTCGGCAAATCGGTGGTGCTCAACCTCCTGGGTCTGCGGTTCACCAACCGGATCTTCGAGAAGAGCTGGAACAACCACAACATCGAGCGCGTCGAGATCACGGTCGACGAGGTGCTGGCGCTGGAGGACCGCGCCCTCTACTACGACGGCGCCGGCGCGATGAAGGACATGATCCAGAGCCATCTCCTGCTGGTACTCGCGCTGTTCGCGATGGAGGAGCCGCCGTCGCTCAACGAGCGCGACGTCCGTGACCTGATTGCCCTCATGCTGCGCCACACCCACTTGTGGGACGACGACCCCGTCGCCTCATCACGGCGCGCGCGGTACACGGCCGGCACGATCGGTGGTGAGAAGATCCCCAACTACGTCGACGAGCCGGGCGTGGATGCCGCGAGAAACACGGAGACGCTCGCCGAGGTCACCGTCAGGATCAACACCGACCGGTGGGCTGGTGTTCCGTTCCGGTTACGCAGCGGCAAGGCGCTCGGAGATGCGCGCAACGGAATCACCGTCGCCTTCCGCCCGGTGGACCATGCGCCCGAGGGCTTCACCGATGTACCGTCGAACGTGCTGAGCATCGGCATGAAACCCGCCAACCTCAAGCTGGGGTTGTCCACCACCATCGAGTCCAACCGCTTCCAGTTGAGCCAGTCGGTGCTGGCCACGGATCTGGCCGAGAGTCCGCTCAGGCCGTACGGTGAAATCCTCGATTCCATCTTCCGGGGCGATCCACTGCTGACCGTCCGCGGCGACGTGGCGGAGGAGTGCTGGCGGATCATCGAGCCCGTGATGAGAGTGTGGGAAGAGGGTCTGGTGCCCATGGACGAGTACATCGCCGGGGGCGCGGGGCCAACCAACTGGAACATCTAGCAACGAGCCGGGGGCGCACCAGGAAGTCTTCGATCCAACATCACCGCTTGCCACGAACCCCCTGCGACGGAACTCCCGCGCAATATAGTGATCTCCCCGGGTCACGCCGGTATCCGATTTAGGAGTCACCGCCATGCCGAGTCAAGACCACATCGACGACACACTGGAAGCCGCAGACGCTCCATCTCCCGAGAGCTCGAAGAAGCCGGACAGTCCGCCGAAGCTGACCGGGGCCAGCTGGAAGTACGCCCTGAAGCGGGCCGTGAAGGAGTTCACCGCCGACAGGGGGGTGGACCTGGCCGCGACGCTGACGTATTACACGGTGCTGTCCCTGGCGCCTGCACTGCTGGCCGTGTTCTCCATCCTCTCGCTCTTCCTGGCCAGCAACGCCGAGGAGATCACCACGCTGGTGGACGGGCTGGTGAGCGAATACGTTCCTGCTGACTACCAAGCCCTCGTGGTGGACCTCGTCGACACCGTCACAGGATCGGCCTCTGGTGGCATCATCGCCCTGATCATCGGCATCGCGACGGCGCTGTGGTCGGCGTCGGCCTATGTGAAGGCATTCTCCCGCTCCGCCAACCAGATCTACGGGCGCGAGGAGGGTCGGGGACTGGTCAAGCAGACCGGCACCATGCTGATCACCACACTGGCGATGTTGCTCGGCATCGTCCTCATCCTGGTGGCGCTGGCCCTCAGCGAACCGCTGGTGCAGGGGGTGCTTGGCCCCATCGCCGGGCCGCTGGGCCTTGAGGGGCTGCTCGACTTCTCCCTGCGCACCTTCCTGCCGGTGTGGGCCTGGGTCAAGTGGCCTGTCATCCTGGCGCTGCTGGTGGCAATGATCGCCATCTTGTACTACCTGACCCCCAATGTGCGCCAGCCCAAGTTCCGTTGGATCAGCCTGGGCGCCGTGGTGGCCATCGTCGGAATCGCGCTGGCAGGCATCGCCCTCTACTTCTATCTCTCGCTGTTCGCGGGCTACAGCTCTTACGGCGCGATCGGCACGGTCATGGCCCTGCTGTTCGCCCTGTGGATCTTCAACATGGTCCTGCTGCTGGGCATGGAGGTGGACGCTGAGCTGGAGCGTGCCCGGGAATTGCAGTCGGGGATCGAGGCCGAGGCCAATATCCAGCTCCCACCCCGCGACACCGGGCGTGTGGAGAAGATGAGGCAAACCCAGGAGGATGTGGAGTCCGAAGGCCGGACCTTGCGGATCTCCAAGGGCAAGCCCCGCCGGGACATGCCTGACCAGAGCACCTGAGTTCGGCCCCCGGTGCGCGAAGTACCGCTTACCGGGGCTGGTGAGGGCATAGTGACCTCACCGCGGCGATGCTGCGGTGGTTCGTGCCCCCTGAACCCGGCGCCACGGCGGCCCCCTCAGTCGCGGTTGCGTCGCCAGATGTCAGTGGTCAGCGCGGTGGCGAACGCGGTCCATGCGGAGTAGGGCGTGAGGGCGAGCTTCAGCTTCGGGTCCTGCTTGCCCGCCAGGTTGGCCAACTGCGACGAGCTGCTCGCCAGCGCGCCCGCCACGACGCTCGCCAGCCCGAGCTTCTTGGCCCTGAAGAATGTGAAGCTCCAACCGGCGTTGAGCGCCAGGTTGACCAGGAGCGCCTTCTTGTACTCCTCGTGCCTGTCCGCGTCGGCCTCGCTTCCGGAGTCCGTGGCCGCCAGGACCTTGCCGGAGACAACGGCGATGCTGGCGTAGAGCGCAGTCCACGCGACGGGAAACAGCCAGCTGGGTGGCTGCCACGACGGCTTGTCGAGGGACTTGTACCAACCGGTATCGGGGTCGGTGGCGATGCTGCCAGCCACGGCGGTGGCGGCGACCACCCCTGCTGCCTTCAGGTACGACGTGCGCTTGCGCTTGTTTTGCATCTTGGTGAACCTCTCACGTTGTGACCTCCAGTCAACCACGACCGGCAGTTCGCATGGACGTCGGTCTCCGATGCGCACCCAGAGCCACCTGGCCCGCGCGGTCGCGACGCCCGGCCACGATGCCGAGCTTGGCTACCACGCCTACGCTGGAGGCGTGCCACAGCTTTCGCGGCCCGGTGCCCGGGCCACGCGTCGAACGACTTCGAAAGGCCCTCCATGCCCCCACCGGTTACCGGCCGTCTCCGTGCCAGACTGGCTGGGGCCCTCGGTGCGTTCGTGGTGGCGGCAGCCGTGACCGCCTGCTCTTCACCGACGTCCTACGACGTGGTCAACCTGGGGGATTCGTTCTCGGCTGGCATCGGCAGCGGGGAGGTGACCTCGCTGTCCGTCCGCCCCCACTGCCTCCAGGGCGACGGCCCCAACCACATCTCGGAACTCGACGCCCACCCGCAGGCCACCGTTCTGGTGGATGCTGCCTGCAGCGGGTTGGACAGCGCCGGCATCAGTGCAGTACTTGATGAGGCCATGGTCAGCGACGCGCTGTCCCGCGCCGACGTCGTCACCCTCACCATCGGAGGCAACGACCTGGCATGGGTCCAGACCATCGTGGCCTGTTCCACCTTCAGCTCGGAGGACTTGTGCGAGGTTGCGTTGCGGCAAACGGCTGCGCGGATCGGCACTGCTGCAGACGCCGCGAGTGACACGCTGGCCCAGATCGCAACGGCCAGCCCGGGTCGGGTGGTGGTGCTCGGGTATCCGCATCTGCTCGACCCCCAGCCCCGCCGTCTGCCCATCTCGCCGGGGCGCGCGCTGCAGTTGAATCGGATGACCGACCAACTGAACGCGGCCCTGCGCCATGCAGCGGAGGCGTCGGGAGCCACATTCGTCGACGTGACTGACCGGTTCGCGGGGCACGGACTGGGCTCGGAGGATCCGTGGATCAACCTGGACATGGACAACCTCGGCGCCACGGGGAACCTGCATCCCAACCGCCACGGTTACCTGTCCGGATACCTGCCGGCGCTCCTCGAGGAGCTGGGCCTGCCGCCAGCCGGCGGATAGGGGCGTCTCAGGTGCCCGGGACGAGCGACGATTCGAGCGCCAGCGCAGGGTAGTCCACGTAGCCCTTCGCATAGTCCTCGAAGGGGCGATCCACCGGCGGGTAGAACGTCGTCGTATCGGGTGTGTTCAGCGGCGCCCCGAGTGCGATTCGTTCGGCCAGATCCGGGTTGGCGATGTAGTCGCGACCGAAGGCGACGGCGTCGGCGCTGCCCTGCTCGACGAGGCGTTCACCATCGGCGATGCCCATCGAGTCGTTGGCGATGACGGGACCGCTAAACGCCCTCTTCATGGTGTCCAGGAGGCTGTCCTCACGCTCGCTCTCCCGCACGAACAGGTAACCGACCCCCATGCCTGCGAGCCGACCGGCGACGTGCGGGTAGACCTCCCCGGCATCAGGATCACCCATGATCGACTCGCTCCGCCGGGGGCTCAGGTGAACACCGATTCGCTGAGCATCCCACTCCTGCATGATCGCCCCGACGATCTCCTCGAGGAAGCGCGTCCGCTTTGCGACGGCGCCGCCGTAGCCGTCACCGCGATGGTTGGTGGCGCTGCGCAGGAACTGGTCGATGAGGTAGCCGTTGGCGCCGTGGACCTCCACGCCGTCGAAGCCGGCCCGCCGGGCGTTGGCAGCCGCGTTCCGGTAGTCCGTGACGACCCCGCGCACCTCCGCGGTGGAGAGGGGATGGGGAGTCACGTACTCGCGGAGTGGCCGCAGGCGGGCCACCCGCCCGGACGGCTTGACCGGGCTCGGTGCCACAGGCAGGGCGCCGCCCAGCAACTCGGGGTCGGAAATCCGCCCCACGTGCCACAACTGCAGGGAGATCCGCCCGCCCGCGGCGTGGACGGCGTCGGTGATCCGCGCCCATCCGCGCACCTGCTCGACGCTCCAGATGCCAGGCGTCCCGAGGTACCCAACGGCACGTGGACTGATCGAGGTCGCTTCCGTGAGGATGAGGCCCGCTCCCGCTCGCTGGGTGTAGTACCGGGCCATGAGCTGGGTCGGAACCCGGTCCCGCCCGGCCCTGCTGCGGGTCAGTGGAGCCATGATCACCCGGTTGGGAAGTGTCAGGCTCCCGAGCTGCAGGGACGTCGACAGAACGGACATGGGGGCCTCTCGTCGGAAACGGATCGATCCTATCGCCCCCGATCAAGGGCGCTCTGGTCTGAGAAGCCTCTGAGAATTACACGGGCGTAAGTTGTGCACACGTGGTGGATAACCCTGTGGAGAACGTCCCTTGAGGCGTCCCGCGTCGAGGCAGGCACCGGCCCTTTTGAACGCGGAGCCGGGCGCCCTGGCGTGGCACAATCTGGATATGGCTGCGCAGAGTCGTCCTGAAGTTCCCGAGCAGTGGGTGGAGCGGGTGGACGGGATCCTGCGCGCTTTCCCACAGTGCGAGGACGAGCCCGCCTGGACGGGCACGCGCTGGCGCGTTTGCGGCGCGACGGTGGCGCACATCTTCGGCGGCCATGACCAGTTGTACCGCCTCACGTTTCGAGCCCCCCCGGATGAGGTCCTGGCCTTCGAGGCCATGGGGGAGCCCTACTTCGTAGTGGGCGGAAACTCGGTGGGGTTGCTGCTCCATGAGGCGACCGATTGGGAAGAAGTGGAGGAGTTGCTCACCGAGTCCTACCTGATCCAAGCCCCCAAGGGACTCGCCGAGGCCGTCCAGCCGCCTGGGGTTCCGGAACAGGCGGGCCCGTACCCAGGCTTGTAGTTGGTGAGGCCTGGCTCAAACCACCGTCCGCGTGACGTGGGCCGCGCCGTAGGCGCGGTCGCTGCAGTGAGTGGCTAACCCCTCCGGGTTGGTCGCCCGATTGGCCCGAGACGTCCGCGACGAGAGCGGCCACCTTTTCGGCGATGTCATCGCCCACCAAGGAGATGGGTTGTCATGGTTGGCTCCACCTTCCTTGAGGTCGCCGCTCGAGTCGCGCCCGGAGAGCGCGCTCCTCGTCGTCTGTGAGGCCACACGGTCGCGGCTGCTCACGGGACTCCTCGTAGGCAAGCGCCGCCCCCAGTGTCTCGCGCAGCGGTCGGGTGCGCAGCCCGTTGTTGCGTGCTGCCGTGGTCTCGAGCGTGGAGAACCAGCGAAGCGATGGGTCGTCGATCCACAGCGGCAGGGAAGCCGGACCCATCCATGGCGCGATGCCAGCCTCAGCGAGGACGTCGGCCGGCACGGGACGCACCACCGCCTCGCTCCGGGCAACGGCACATGAGGCCTCCAGTACCTCGCCCAGTGTGGTTGTCGCTCCCGTGGCGTTGAAGGTGCCGTGGATGCGCTCCTGTACGCAGTCGAGGATCCAGGCTGCCAGGTCTTGCGCATCGATCATGGCCACCGGGAACGCCAGGTCAGGCGGCACGAGCACGTCGGTACCGGTGGGATGGGCGAACCTCCACGGGTAGTAGCCGGAGCGTGCCGAGGTGTCGCCGTCGCCCCCGATCAAGCCAGCCCGAACGATGGTGTGACTCTCGGTCCCTGCACGGATGGCAACCTCGCAGGCTACCTTCGCGGGGCCGTAAAGACTCATGTCGTCCATGGTGTCCCCGGTCATGGGCTCGTGGACGGGGGAACCCTCGTCCTGTTCGGGCCGGTCCGCCTGCGTGTAGACGTTGGCGGTGGACACGAACACCCAGTGCCCCGCGTGGAGATCGCGTACCGCGCGACGGGCGTGGCCGGGTGTGCTGGTGAGGTCGATCACCGCATCCCAGGTGCGCTCGCCCACAGCCTGCAGGGCATCATCGTTCTGGCGGTCGGCGCGCACCAGGGTGACGCCGTCGACGGGGGGCCGGGTGCCGCGTGCCAGACAAGTGAGGTTGAATCCGCGGTCTCTGGCCTGGGTGGCCACGACGCGGCCCAGGAAGCCGGTGCCACCCAACACGAGAAGATCCATGTCGTGAAGGTACTCTTGCCTGCGGCCCAGGAGTGGCCGGAGCGGCCGATTGTGATGACGCGAATCTCGCAAGACTGCTGGTGAACCCTGCAGCGTGCCCGGTGGCACAGATCGCGGATCAGGGGACGCTGGTGGGCGGGACCATGTCGGCCGGGCGGGGTCGAAGCGCCGGCACGTCGATCTCGATGATGGAGGGGCCGCCGCGCGCGATGGCCTTCCTGAGCGCCTTGTCGAATGCCTCCGGAGTTTTCACGCGCTTGTGGCGCAGCCCGAAGCCTTCCGCCAGCAGCGCGAAATCCGGAGTGTGCAGGTCGACGCCCCGCTTCGTGGCATCCCGTGCGGTCTGCATGTTGCGCAGCACCCCGTACCCGGCGTCGTTGAACAGCACCACCACGACGTTCGGCGACTCGCCGGCCAGCACTGCCAGTTCGCCCAGGTGGACGGCCAGACCGCCGTCCCCGACCATGGCCAGGACCGGTACCTCCGGGCGGGCAATCCCCGCTCCGATCGACATGGCGAGACCCTGCCCGATGCCCCCGCCGGCAGCGTAGATGTTGTCGCTCGGGTGGTGGACAGCCAGGAGGCGGTTGCCCCATGAACTGCCCGGGATACTGACGTCACGCACGATGGGGGACCGGCGCGGTAGCCGTGCGCGCATGGCGTCGCAGATGGCCGCGTAGGCTCCGATGTCCTTGCGGTGCGCCTTGCGGGCCGCGCGGGCCGACTTCGCGACGCGCTGGCCCCAGTCCGGGTCCGTCATGGGGGCATCGAGTTCCTCGAGGAGCGCAGGGACGACGGCGACGGCGTTGCCCCGGAGGCCGACGGTGACGGGATAGTTTCGGCCCAGGGCCTCGGCATCCAGGTCGATCTGAATGTGCGTGGCGGGCAGCGGGAGCTCGAAGTCGCGGGTCTCGTTGCCGCGCAGGTGGCTGCCGACGGTCAGCAGGCAGTCGGCGTCGGCCAGGAGATCCTCCAGCATTTCGTCCGCTGCGAAGTTGCCGATGCACAGGGGATGGTCCTCCGCGACGCAACCGCGTCCATTGGCCCCGGTGAGGATCCCGGCGCCCCATGCCTCGGCCAGCTTCCGCAAGGGCTTGCCGAGCGTCCGAGCCCCGCCGCCGGCCCAGATGAGGGGGCGACGCGCCTCGCCCATGATCCTCGCGGCGCGCCGGATGTCACGCCGGCTGCCGGAGGGGGTCTGGGGCTGGCGATCGTCCACCATGTTCTGATCGTCGGGCTTGGCCGTGTATTGCAGGTCGATGGGCCAGTCCACGCTGACCGGGCCGAAGGGGGCAGTTGCCAGCGCTCGCAGGGCGTCGGTGAGCACGGCGCGAGCCTGACGGGCGGTCTGGATGCGCATCGCGTGGGCCGAGACCGACCGCAGCATGTCCAGTTGCCGTGGGACCTCGTGGTAGGCGCCCTTCCCCTCGCCGATGAGATCGACGTTGATGTTGCCGGTGATGTGGAGCACGCGGCTCGAAGCGGTGAGGGCCTCCAGCATGGAACCAGCGGCGTTTCCGGCTCCCGTGCCCGTGGAGGTGATGGCGACGCCGATTCCCCCGCTGGCCCGCGCGTACCCGTCGGCTGCGTTGACCGCTGCAGCCTCGTGGCGGACGGGAACGAACCGCAGCTCGCGGTCGATCGCCTCCACCAGGGGGAGGTTGTGGATGCTGACCACCCCGAAGGCCACCTCGAGCCCGGCAGCACGCATCACCTCCACGAGGAGGTCTCCACCGGTGACCTCGTCGGGCATGAGATGAGAGGTGGGGATGGCGTGGGATTCGGTGGTCGTGTGCTCCATCATCGTCCCTTTCGCGTCGCCGGGGCAGGCAATACTACCGGGGCGTCACGTCAGGCATCAGGGTTTGTCGGCCCCGGGGGGCCATCGGCGGGAGAAGCAAAGGCCGGACCACCTCATACGTGGTCCGGACTCGTCCCCCCATTCCACCGGCTGCGCGATGGCCGGGCCCGCAGCGACACGCCCTTGCCCGCGAGTGCTCGCACCCCCGAGGCGACACCGCAGGTCTTGAAGGGGCGGTGGCGATGGGGGTCAAGGCGACACGCCGAGGCGATTGAGGCGATCGGAATGGTTTCTCCGGAATCCCTGCAATCATTCGCGAAGTGCGTGAGAATCTGTCTACGCACTTCTTTCGGGAAGCGCGGAGGACGGTCAATCCGACATCCCTACCGCGGGGAAACTCGCAGGCCCGCAGGCGGCGGGTGGATGACATGGCGACTCGTCCTTGGCAGCGGGGTCGCTTCCCTGCGTCACGTGGACGGGAGCATCGAAGCCCTTCCTGCGGAGAGATCCGCAGATTCGTCGAGACGAGACGATGGGGCCCAGAACCCCCATCCGGATCTTTCGAGGTCGTCCCTGGAAAGATCGCGTGGAAGGACCAGTTCCACTTCCTCCTTCCCGGGTGCTGCGGCACACGGGGCCCGCGGGGCGACGCAGGCGAGGAATACCCGAATGTCCTTCTGGTTCGGGAAGTCGCCTTTCCCGGATCGACGAGGGCCTGATCAACTCATACTTGATCAGGCCCTCACCCTTGTGCGGCCGAGCCGCAATGATGCACCGGCCTCGACGGCAGAGGGTCGTGCCAGCGAGCAGTGCTGGTGTCAGCGATCGGATCGCTGCCAGGCACGTGGGACGCTGGCCACACCGCGGTGGCAGGCCGGACGCAGAAGGAGCGGCGCTCAGTAGCGGAAGATGGCCCGGACCTCCGGGGCTTCCTCGTCGTCGACCGTGATGATGGAGCCGCTGTTGCGCAGGGTGTGGGCGATGAGCTCATCCACGGGGTCCTCCACCAGATTGGCCTGGCCATCGGGCGCGGTGGGCTCGGGGCCCAGGATCAGAACATCGACGCGCCCCTCCAGGGCTGCCTTGCCGATCAGGGCCACGTCGGCACTGGCCTTGCCGGTACCGATCAGTGCGCCGTAACGCTCCGTCAGCTCGTGGTCGGCCTGGCGGGTGAACTCGCTGACGATGGGCCACGCCTTTTCGTGCAGCTGCTGGGGATTCAGGTGCTCGGGATTGCCGGTGACGATGTCGTCGAGCAACTGGCGGTGGTTGCTGACCTGCCGGTACCGCGCCTGGTTGGTCTCCACGGTGGCCAGGACCAGGGGGTGCTCCACGGTGCGGCCCATGACCGCGTCGACGGAGCCGGCGACGGCGCGGAAGAAGCGCTCATCATTCTGCTCGGCCACGTGGTCGTCGCCCCCGTGCCCATGGAAGTTCGCGATGCCACCTCCGCGCGATTGCGGCGAATGCTGGAGCTGGGCCTGGGGATCGCGGTCACCCGCGAGGTCGTCGGCCGAGTCCGGGGCGTCGGCAAGCGCGAGCTCACCGATCGATGCTCGCGTGCCCTCCAGCAGCCGCACGGAGTTGGTGGCCAACGCCAGAACGTAGAACGTGCCGCGGTCGGAGAGCAGTTCGGCCACTGGATGGAAGCGTGGGTGGTCGCCGACGTGGGCCTCGTCGGGCAGCGCCATGGGAAGCTTGAACGTGCGAAAGACGCCGGGCGCAATGTAGACCGCCAACCCGTCGGACTGGTTCTGCCAGAAGTCCCAGCTCTGCGTCAGCTCCCGTGCCTGCGTGAGGAGCCCGTCGACGTCCTCATGACCTGCGTCCTGCAGCCTTTTCTCCGCCAGGCCCAGCAGATTGCTGAACTGGTCTCGCGCCATCAGCGTCTCGCGGCCGGTGCGGTAGGTGGGTAGAAAGATGGACACCCAGGGACCGGGGGTGTTCAGGGCCTGGTCGATGAATTCGCTGTCGAGAACGTCGATGTTGGGCAGGGTCTTTTCAGTCATGCTGTCCTCTCAGTGGGTTCTTCGTTGCCTTTCCACCCTACGGGGTCCCGACAGTGGCCGACGGGAGCAAGGAGTCAGGATGACGCTTCGAGTTGGCGGGCGCAGGACATGGTGAACAACATCAACGCCGCCGCCATCAGTGAGGCTGGCGCCATCCACGACCCCCCTTCACCGGTTGCGTACAGGCCGAGGAGGAGAAGGCTCAGACCGCCCGCGCAGACCGCGAACACGATGGGGGCCGTGCGCGAGATGAATCCGACGCGCTGGGATTCGTCGCCCCATCCCAGCGACAAGGTGGTAACGATGCTGATGGCCAGCGAGATCACCATCACGAGGAACGCCAAGCCGGCGAGGGAGTCGGCGCCTCCGTCACCCAGTGCCTGGAAGGCAGCACTCACCAGCCAGGCGCCCTGGTCCAACTCCGGCTCCACGGGCAGCAGCAGCAGCCCAACCCCCAGCAGGGCGCCGACTGTGCTGGTGTAGCGCATCACCAGACGGACGAAATCCCGGTGGTCACCGCTGGCCCGACCCGCGTTGAGCCGCGCGGTGCGGACGGCTTCGCGCAGGAGTTCGTAGGGGTCCTTCTCATCGCTGGTGCTCACGTCTCGGTTCCTTCGCCGGTTCCTGGATCCTCTCCATGGAAGCAGGCCTCCGGGCCAGCTTTCGGTGAATCCAGTTGTGCGGACGCGCCTCTCCGGAAAACCATATCGAAAGTCGTTGTATACATCGAATCTCGATGGTATCGTTTCTCGATATCAGGGAGTTGACCCAAGGAGAAGCTATGAAGAACCTGAAGTTCGACAAGCAGGACTACCAGTGGAGCTACCTCGCGATCGTGCTCGCCGGCATTGTGGTGGCCGCGTTCGCAGTGATCCTCCCCCTCGCCGACTGGGCCCGCGGGGTGCCCATGTCAATCTGGGCGGTCCTCGGCGAACCCGAACGACTGGGCGGAACGGCCGACGGCGTGAGTGCCGCCTCCGACGTGGTGCAGCTGAAGATCACCGACGCCCCCGCCAGCGCCTGGCTCGGCCAGATCGGTCTCGGGCTACTGTTCACCGCCGCGGTGTTCACCGGACTGGTGCTCCTGTGGCGGTTCATGCGCTCGGTGGAGCACGGCAGTCCGTTCGTCCGGGCCAACGTCAGGCGCCTCCGGGGCATGGGTGCGATCCTGCTGTTCGCTCCGGTTCTCGGCAGTGTTCTGCAGGGTCTGCTCAATGCCCACGTCCTCGGCCTGGCGTTCGAGAACGGACATCGATGGACCTTCATGCTGGGCTACCAGACGATGGCGCTGATGGGTCTGGGCGTGGTCCTGATCTGCATCGCCGAGGTCTTCGGGCGCGGAATCACGCTGGAGGAAGATGTGGAGGGCCTGGTGTGATGGCGGTCGACGAGTCCCATCGTGTGGTGTGCCACCTGGACCGGTTGCTCGAGGAGCGGCACATGACGCTGACCGCACTCGCCGAGGCGGTCGGTGTCACCGTCGTCAACCTGTCCGTCCTCAAGAACAACCGCGCCAAGGCCGTCCGCTACGCCACGCTGACCGCCATCTGCGACGCTCTCGAATGCCAGCCCGGGGACCTGTTCACGGTTGCTCCACGCCCGTCAGCCCAACGTCAGTCATGATCCCGGAGAACGGGTGAGCGAAAATTGTCAGTGGCTCACGGCAGGCTGTGTCCATGAGCAAAATGACCGCAGACACCGGAATCGCAGACCTCCTGCTGATCTACTCCGTCAAGTCGCTTCTGGTCGAGTTCCGCCCGGACCTCGAGCGGCTCATCGTCGTGGACCCCCATCGTCCGCGCCTGTCTTTCCCCACCCCGCGCGGCGAGATCGTGGTCGAGAAGTCCACCACCACCCCCGACGGCACCTGGGACGTCAGCGGCCTGGGGAGGTCCATCGTGGCGCCGGGTGCCCGCCCGTGGGAGCTCACAGCCCTGGCGCGAGGACTTCTCCAAGGTGGAGGGATGTACTCGGCCGCCGCAGCTTGATGGGGCGGCGGTACACAGTGGTCCGGTTGGGGCCAGGTCAGTCCTGGCTTCCTTCCTCCACCGGGCCAGCTTCCCTTCGTTTGCGCACCGTTCGCCAAAGCCGGTGGCAGGTGATGACGACGGTGAGCCAGGCCAGTCCGATAGCCCAGGCGCCCACGACGTCAGTCAGCCAGTGGTGACCCAGAAACACGCGAGACAGCCCCATCGAGAGGGCGTAGACGGTGAGAATGCCGACGATCAGCCACTTGATCCATCGGGCCTGGTCCCAGAAGTGCCGAATCAGGAGGTAGGCCAGGATGCCGGCGATCACGATGGCGTTGAGGCTGTGCCCGCTGGGATAACTCATGGAGGTCTCGAAGGGCGGGACGGCGTCTTCCATGGGAGGCCGTGCCCTGCCGATATGGCGTTTACCCACCACCGTGACCAGAAGCGAACCTGCCGTGGCCGCCACCATGAGGACCAGTGGGGTGACGTCGCGCCACCGCCAGCAGAGAATCACCACGATGACCCCCGTGACGATGGGTTGCCAGATGGGGCCTCCGGTGTTGGAGTACCACGCCACGAATGCGGTCAGGCCCGGGGTCCTGGCGTCGATCGCCCAGTCCAGGACGGGACGGTCCCAGACTGCGATGCCATCGTTGTCGGCCACCGACTCGATGATCTCCCCGAACACTTCGGCCAGGGCGATGACCAGCCCCAGTGCCGCGCCCAGGGCCACCATCAGGATGACGGCGGCCCTGGTCTTGTCCGGGAGCCTCGAGAGCCTGTGGACGATGGCCTCCTTGGACTGTGCTAGCCGGGACATCTCGGAGGGCGGGGTCATGTGGCGCTGGCCTGTGCCCGGTCGAAATCCTCTTCCACCAGAAAGCCGTTGACAGCCCCCCCGGCGAATGAGCCGGCACCGATGGACATGGGCACGTTCGCGGACGGGTTGACGACGTTGCCGATCGCCCAGATCCGGTCGTGGCTGGTCTGACCGTCGGGTCCGACGGCGATGAAGGAGCCCTCGTCGAACGGGAGGTCCTCGCGTTTCAGGTCCAACCCGGCCAGGAAGTCATCATGAGGGCGGGGGACACCGGCGGTGAAGATGGCGTCCACCTCGGTGATCTCCCCATCCTCGGTGCGGACGCCGCTGACGGCGTCGCCGTCACCGAGGATCCCCACCACGCGGGAGGTGACCAGTTGGATGCCCCGGCTCTGTAGCCGTCGCTGGGTGTCGGGTTCCAGGGAACCCAGATCAGCGGAGAAGAACGCGACGTGGTCACTCCACTGCCGCAGTAGTTGCACCTGGTGCAGCGCGCCCGGTGAGGTTGCCAGAACCCCCAGTCGTTGGTCGGCCACTTCCCACCCATGGCAGTAGGGGCAGTGCAGCACCGACTTGCCCCAGTGCTCTTCGAGGCCCGGGATGTCGGGCAGTTCATCGGTGATGCCGGTGGCCACCACCAGGGCCCGGGACCGGTGGATCCCATCGCCGGTCACGGTGGTGAGGCCGTCGTCGGAGGATTCCACCGTCTCCACGTCATCCTCGACGAACTCCACCCCGTACCGCTCTGCCTCCTCCCGTCCCCGCCGCGTCAGATCGCCCGGGACGGCGCCTTCGTTGCCCAGGACGCCGTGCATGTGTGCGGCGAACCGGTTTCGCGGGCGGCCGGCGTCGATCACGAGGACCCGGCGACGCGCCCTGCCCAGCATCAGCGCTGCGGACAGCCCCGCCGGGCCGGCCCCCACCACGATTGCATCCCACGAAGCATTCATTCGCCCAGTGCACCGCACCCAACAGGCCACGCGCAAGCGCTTTTCCCCCCGGATAGGTCAGGTCTGGGGGGAGGAGGACCGGGGGAGCGCGTCCACCCATCCCAGAATGTGCGAGGCCGTCTCAGCGGGGGTCCGCCCCGCAGTGTCCAGCACCAGATGGGGGTGGCGGGTCAACAGAGCGTCCGCGCTGTGCTTGCCCTGCTCCGAGGTCATGATCCACTGCTGTTCCATCTGCTGCACATTGGAATCGGACCACTCCACATCGCGCTTCGACGGCTTGTGCAGCAGTCGTTCCTCTGTCCGGTTGCGCGAGAGTCGGGTCTCAAGGTCTGCCCTGAGCTCGACGAAGGCCACGTCCCCGTCGAAGATGGCGACGTAGGACTCCATGACGTGCCGGTCCTCCTCGCTGTCCAAGGCCCACACGATCGAGAAGACCAGGTCGATGTCGTGGGCGGCGGCCTCCTCGAGCACGCGACGTCGGAACTCGTCGTTGAGAGTGTTGAACGCGGGTGTGCCGAAGCCGAAGGTCTCCAGCAGCGGCTCGATGGTCATGTGGTTGTGGAAGAGGCGGAACCTTCCGCTGGCCGCCAGTGCCCTCCCGACGGTCATCTTCCCCACGGCAGGCGGACCGAAAACAAACATCAGCATGCCGAGGAGTCTGCCCTACTGGATGGCCGTGGCCCCCTAACCCATCCGTCGGTAGCCACCCTCCCGTTTCTGCCACCAGATCTCGCCTGCTCCTCGCCGCCTTCGGGGGAGGGGCTCCGCGACCGAACAAACCATCCACAGGATTCTCCCCACATGTGCGTAACTACAACCATGTAGTTATCCACGCTTGGGGACAACTCTGTGGAAAGCCAATGAACAGCAGCGGGTGGATCGACGGTCCAGTTGGCGGGACCACGATCCGGCCGGCGAGATACCGTGCCCGTATAGGCTGGAGGGGCACGCTCCCGACGCGAACAGGACCAACCTCCATGCCCGGATTTCTCGTAGCCAGCCAGCGCGACGATGCCGTCGACATCCTCCACCTCGTCGATGACTCCGTCGTCACCTTGGGGTCCGTCGCCGTGACGGACGCCCTTTTCCTGACGGCACACCGGGAGCGGCCCGTCGTCCACATCGCCAGCAGCTCCGACGGCGGAACCGTCACCACGCTGGACCTGGCCACCGGTAAATCGAGGTCCGTCACCGGCGTCGGGGAGGTTCCCTGTTACCTGCACCTGGTGGACGACGACCATCTGGTCTGCGCCAACTACGGTTCGGGGAGCGTGTCCGCCATCCACCTGGCCGACGGCAAGGTCGACAAGGTGGCATCCACGCTGGACCTGCCCAACAAGCCACGACTCGGAGCCAAGAAGGAACGCCAGGACACGTCCCACCCCCACGCCGTGCGGACTTGGGGCCAGGACCTGCTGGTGACAGACCTCGGAACGGATTCGATCCACCGCGTGGAACTCCGTGACGGTGAGCTGAAATTGGCGGGGGAGTTCAGCGACCTGCCCGCAGGAGCCGGCCCCCGCCACGTGGAGGCCGGCGACAATGGGGAACTCTGGGTGACATTGGAGCTCGACAACGGCGTCAGCCTGGTCACCAATGACGGACTCTCAACGGTGTCCGCCACCATGAGAGGCATGGACAACCATGTGGGCGACATCACGCGCCACGAACCCAGCGGAACCGTCGCGGTCGCCAACCGCGACGTCAACTCGGTGGCGGTCTTTCGCCATGCGGCCCTTGGGATCGAGCGTGTGGCGGAGATCTCCTGCGGTGGCCAGTGGCCGACCGAGCTCGCCACCGACGACCACGTCCTGGCGGTGGCCAACCGCGACTCGGATTCCGTCGCGCTGTTCGCCGGGGTGGAGTACTGGAAGACCCACCCCGTGCTGGTGGACGTGAAGCGTCCGGTTTCCGTCCACCGCGCTCCCGAATGGGCGGGCCGGCTCCGCTGACCGCCGGACCGGCAATGATGGAAGTCGGTGTGACATCGAAGTCGACGCTCCGGGCACTTCCATCATGACCTTCAACTTTGACCAGCGTCGCGGTGCGCCCGCTCAGCCGCGGAGCACCTTCGGTTCCCAGCCCAGCAGCTCCCTGGCGTGCTGCTGCCGCCGGGCTCCCCAATGGGGATTGCCGCTGAGGGTCACGGCGTGGAAGCCCGGGTCCAGGCCGCGTTCCAGCGCAGCGACGTAGGCGGCTGCTGTGTCGCTCCCGGCAGTGGCCAGGTCGGCACCTTTGAAGTTCCCCGCCAGGAACTCGTCGTCAGGCCGGGGGAGGACCATCCGCAAGGCCACCACGGGGATCTGGAATTGCTCTGCCGCCGCACGGAACACCACCTCACCGCAAGCCTTGGACAGCCCGTACGGCTCGGTGGCGTCCGGTTCGGTGGCGTCGGGCCGACTGGCGAAGCGGCGGAACACCGAAGCGGAACTGGCCACGACCATTCGCCCCACCCCTGCCGTGCCGGCGGCCTGGGAGGCCGCGTAGGCGCCGCCGACGTTGACCGCGAAGTGGTGCCACGCCCAGTCGGGCGAACCCCAATCGGCCATCGGTCCCATGGCCATGTAGACCAGCGCCTCGGCGGCATCGAGTACCCCATCCAGCGTGGCTGGACGGGTCACGTCCACCTCGGCGAAGTCGCCTGACCACCAGTCGGGGTGCACGAGATCGGCCAGCACCACGTCGAACCGATCAACCAACACGGGGACCACCAGCGAACCGACGGCACCCGATCCGCCCACCACAACCACCTTCATGGTGCGATCGTAGTGTCCGTGCGGTGGTGCGCGCACGTGCCGCGGACGTGGTGGACCGGACATGGCCCGGCAGCGTCAGGGGACCGTGTCGACGGTGGGGACCCGCAGGATGAAACGCGCGCCGGCGTCGGGACTGTTGCCGGCCCTGATGGTGCCGCCATGCGCGTCTGCGGTGTGCTGCACGATGGACAGGCCCAAACCGGTGCCCGAGGTGTTGCGTGATCGTTCGGCCCGGAAGAAGCGGTCGAAGATGTGGGGCAGGTCATCCTCGGCGATGCCCTCACCGGAGTCGATGATGGTGAGCTGCCCGTCCTCGAGCGTCACCCAGATGGTGCTGAAGGGGGGTGAGAACTTGACGGCGTTGTCGAGCAGGTTGGTGATGGCCCGCTCCAGTGTGGAGGCGTCGCCCATGACAGGAGAGGGCTGCAGGTCCACCTCGAAGTGGATGCCGGTGCCGCGACGGCGGGCTCGGGAGAGCGCGGCTTCGGTCACGTCGGCCAGGTCCAGCAGCTCGGGTTCTCGCTGCAGGTGGTCGTCGCGCGTCAGGGCCACGAGGTCGCCGATCAGCGCCGAGAACTCGCCCAGCTGCGCCGAGACATCCTCCAGGATCTCCGAGCGGGCACCCTCCGGAAGCATCCCGGACCGGTCGTCTGCCACGAGGAGTTCCACGTTGGTGCGCATGGACGTCAAGGGCGTTCGCAGTTCATGGCCGGCGTCGGCGATCAGCTGACGCTGCTGCTCCCTGGAGGTCTGCAGCGACTTCAGCATCGTGTTGAATGACTGCGTCAGCTCGCCCAGGTCATCACGGCCGTAGATGCGGATGGGGTTCAGCCGGTCGGTCTGCGTCACGGTCTTGACCGCGTTGGAGAGTCGACGCACGGGCGCCAGCGCCGTCCGGGCCACCACCAGGGCGGCCACGGTGGTCACGAGCACCCCCACCATCCCGCTGATGACGATCACGATCCACAGTGAGCCGAGGGTGGAGTTGGTGGAGTCAAGGGGACGGCCGAACACGAGGGCGAACCGGCCACCGTCGGCGTCCATGAAGGGCACCGAGACAATCCGGTAGAGCCGGCCGGCGTCGGACTCCACCGAACGGGCCGAGGTGCCGGACTGGACGCGGGCCACGGCGATCTCGTCGGCGCCGGGGGAGATGGTGCTGCCGCTGCCGCCGCTGCTGATCCTGACGCCGCCGTCAGCGCCCAGCACCGCCAACCATTGATTGGTGGGCGTCAGCGCGGAGTCGCTGGCGTTCAAATTGTCCGGGTTGGCCGCCACGATGTCGGCGGCGGTGCTGGCCGTGGTCAGCAATTCCCTGTCGAGCTGGTCCATCAGGGAGACGCGGGTGATCACGTAGGCGGTGATCCCCACGAACAGGACGGCCAGCGCCACACTGACGCCCGTGAGCAGGGCCAGCCGACCCTGGAGACTCTGCCCCGTGATGAGTCGTTCGGCGCCTCGTCTCAGTCGGATCCAGTAACTGCCGATCACGGGGGAGAATCACGCAGGACGTATCCCACGCCCCGGACAGTGTGGATCAGGCGAGGTGCACCTCCAACCTCGGTCTTGCGGCGCAGGTAGCCGATGTAGACCTCGAGCGAGTTGGCGGTGGCCGGGAACTCAAACCCCCACACCTCGTTGAGGAGGGTGTTGCGTTCCATGACCTTGCGGGGGTTCTCCATGAACACCTGCAACAGCGCGAACTCGGTGCGGGTCAGTGAGATGTGCTGGCCGGCGCGGGTGACCTCCCGGTGCTGGGGGTCGAGGCTCAGGTCGGCGAACTGCAGGGCCCGGGGTTCCGCGGTGTCGGAGCCCGACTTGGAGCGGCGGGTCAGAGCGCGCAGGCGGGCCAGCAGTTCGTCCAGCGCGAACGGCTTGACCATGTAGTCGTCGGCGCCCGCGTCCAAACCATCGACGCGGTCGTCGACGGCGTCGCGCGCGGTCAGGATGAGGATGGGCACGTCGTTGCCGGACTCCCGCAGCATGCGGGTGGCCTCGAGCCCGTCCAGGCGAGGCATCATCACGTCCATGATCACCGCGTCGAAAGAGGACCCGGACAACTTGGCGAGCGCCTCCACGCCGTTCGCTGCAGTGGTCACCTCGTCGCCGGTGTACTTCAGCGAACGTGCCAAGGAGTCGCGTACGGCTTGGTCATCGTCCACCACCAGGATGTGCATGCCCCCAGCCTGCCACTAAACCGTCCGAAGATGCAGCCTGCCCCGCGCATGCGGGACCAAACGCCCTAGGATCAGGCAATGGCACATCTGGTTTTCGTCTGTCACGGCAACATTTGCAGGTCCCCCATGGCTGAACGCGTGGCGCGACGCATGCTCGCCGAGCGCGGCATCACGGCCACCGTGGAGAGCTACGGCCTCTCCGCCGAGGAGAGCGGCAATCCCATCGATCGCCGAGCCGTCCGGGTACTGCACGAGCACGGCTACGACCCGGACGACCACACAGCCCGGCGGATCAGGGCGCGGGACATGGAGGGCGTCGACCTGGTCATCGGCGTGGAGCCCTACCACGTGCGCCAGCTGCAGGCGCTGGCGCCCGATGCCAAGGTCGCCCTCCTCAACGACTTCAACTCCGCGCTCGACCCGGACACTTCGCTGCTGGACCCCTGGTATGGCGACCAGGACGGCTTCTACGCCACGCTCGCCGACATCGAGGCCGCCATGCCCGGCATCATCGACGAGCTCGTCAAGGAAGCCTGATGCTGAAGGGGCGCAGCTTCTGCAAGGAACTCGACCTCACCGTCGGTCAATGGCGCAGCCTGCTGGACCTGGCCGCCGACTTGAAGGCCGCCCGCCGTGAGGGTCGCGAGGTGCAGCGGCTGGTGGGCAAGCACGTCGCCCTGATCTTCGAGAAGACATCGACGCGCACCCGCACCTCCTTCGAGGTGGCGATGAGCCAGCAGGGCGGGCACACCACCTACCTGGACCCGTCCGGGTCCCAGATCGGGCACAAGGAATCGGCAGCCGACACGGCCCGGGTCCTCGGTCGGATCTTCGACGGGATCCAGTTCCGGGGGGCTGCCCAGGACACCGTCGAGACGCTCGCCGCCCACGCCGGCGTGCCCGTCTACAACGGCCTGACCGACGACTGGCACCCCACCCAGATGCTCGCAGACCAGTTGACCATGCTGGAACACGCGGAAAAACCACTGGAGGAGATCTCCTTCGCCTTCGTGGGCGACGTGCGCAACAACGTCGGCAACTCGCTGCTGGTCAGCGGCGCCATGATGGGCTGCGACGTGCGGCTGGTGGCTCCGCCGGAGCAGCAAACCGACGGGGCCATCCTCGAGAAAGCGGAAGAGATTGCCCGCGACACGGGTGCGAGGATTCTGGTGACCGACGACGTGGCGCAAGGCGTGCAGGGTGTCGATTTCGTCTACACCGACGTGTGGGTGTCGTTGGGAGAACCCAAGGACGTGTGGGCAGAACGCATCCGGCTGCTGCAGCCGTATCAGGTCAATGCCACACTGATGGCGGCCACCGGCAATCCGATCAGCGCAAGGGAAGCCGCTGAGATCGGCCT